>NZ_BAAAIZ010000099.1:0-4288 GCF_039526425.1 Streptomyces thermospinosisporus | reverse complement strand
GGACTCCACGAAACCGGGGTCAGCTCAGAGGACGGCTCAGCATGGGGCCTGTGGTACGAGATGACCGGCAAGGACACGGTCCTGGACGAGGAAACACTGGAGGAGACCACGATCCCGGTCGGCGTCTGGCACTTCGGTCGCCTGAACGCTGACGGCACCTTCTCCTCGGTGGTCTCCGAGGAAGTGGCGGCTCTGGACAGCCCGGTGAGGCTGACCGGCATCTACGACTCGGTGTACGGCACGATCAGCCTTTATCTGGGCTACGGGCAGAACGGCGACGCGAAGGCATTCACCGTAAAGCTCGGCACCGGCGACTTCGCCATCGGCAAGGGCTTCACCAACGGAGCATGGCAGCACCACCTGCCCGCCCGCGTCCACGAAGTCCGCCTGTGGGCAGGGGCGATGGCGAGCCCGGAGCAGATCGAATTCCGCGTGGGCGACTGACCCGGCGCAGGAGTTGTGCGGTGCCGCGCGACGGGCGCGCGGCACCGCACCCCAACGTCGCAGCTACTTGTTCGCCGACTTTCACGATGCCTCAATCAGCAGCGCAGGGACGGACAACCATGGCTTTTGGCATAGGCATAACAAGAAGAGTGCGCAGGAGAAGACGGAGCGTAGAGACCCTTGTGACGGTTCTCGCCCTGTCCCTCGTCGTTCCGACGGGACTGGTCGCCCCGGCGGCCCAGGCCGCGGACAAGGGACTGGGACGCCCAGACGCCCCTGACCAGCGAGTGAGCAAGGTCAAGGAGATCGACGGCCCTGGAGCGAAGAGGGCCCGCGCGAAGGTCGCCAAGGGCAAGAAGGCCGACACCGCGCGTGCCCGGCAGGCTCGGGCGGAGCGGAAGGTGACCTGGCCCGGAGGGGGCGACGCGCTCGTTGAGCTGGACGCCGGGAAACACACTGCGGCGAAGCCCGGCGGTCTCCCCATCGAGATCGGTTCTGTCAAGGGTGACGGTGGTGCTACGGCCCGGGTCACGGTGCTCGGGCAGAAGGCCGCGCGACAGGCGGGCATCACCGGTGTACTGGTGACTGCCGAGGCGGACGAGGCCGGGCAGGCCAGACTCAGCATCGACTACAGCGGCTTCGCCTCTGCGGTCGGAGGCGACTGGTCCTCCCGTCTGCGCCTCGTCCGCCTCCCCTCCTGCGTACTCGAGGCCCCCGAGAAGGCCGCGTGCCGTACCGCAACCCCGCTCAAGTCGGACAACGACCTTGATGACCAGACGGTCACCGCCGTTGTCCCGCTGGTCGGGAGCAGTGACGGCCCGTCGGCACAGCTGGCCGACGCCGACTCTTCCGATGCCGCGGTGTTCGCCGTGATGGCGGCCGGTGCCGGGGCGGGCGAGTCTCCGTCGGGTGCCGGTGACTACTCGGCCACCGACCTCTCGGAGTCGTCGTCCTGGGAAGCCGGGGACAACTCCGGTTCCTTCACCTGGGGTTACGACTTCAACCTGCCGCCAGCGGCTGCCGGCCCAACCCCGGAGCTGTCGTTGTCGTACGACTCGGCCAGCGTCGACGGCCGTACCGCGACCACCAACAACCAGGGAAGCGCGGTCGGTGAGGGCTTCAGCCTCACCGAGTCCTACATCGAACGGTCCTACGGCTCCTGCGACGACGACGGCCATGACGACGTCTTCGACCGGTGCTGGAAATACGACAACGCCCAACTCGTCCTGAACGGCAAGGCGACCCGCCTGGTCAAGAAGTCCGGGGACTGGGACAGCACCTGGCGGCTGGAGAACGACGACGCCTCCACAGTGACCCGCTCCACGGGCGCCGACAACGGCGACGGCAACGGCGAGTACTGGACCGTCATCACCGGCGACGGCACCAAGTACGTCTTCGGCCTGAACAAACTCGACGGCGCCACCGACCAGCGCACCAACTCCACCTGGACCGTGCCGGTCTTCGGCGACGACTCCGGCGAGCCCGGCTACAGCAACGGCGACTCCTTCGCCGAGCGTTCCGCGACCCAGGCGTGGCGGTGGAACCTCGACTACGTCGAGGACACCCACGGCAATGCCTCCACGTACTGGTACGCCAAAGAGACCAACCACTACAAGAAGAACAAGGCCACCACGGCCAATGCCGCCTACACACGAGGCGGCTACCTGAAGGAGATCAAGTACGGCCTTCGCAAGGGTGAGCTGTTCACTGACGACGCCGACGCCAAGGTCACCTTCAGCCACGCCGAGCGGTGCACCGCCTCGGACTGCTCGTCGCTGACCGAGGACACTGCCAAGAACTGGCCCGACGTCCCCTTCGACGCCATCTGCACCGACGGCGACACCGACTGCCTGGGAACCGGCCCGTCCTTCTTCTCCCGCAAGCGCCTGACCGGCATCGACACCTTCTCCTGGAACACCACCAGTGGCGCCTACGACCCTGTGGACTCCTGGGACTTCACGCAGGAGTACCTGGACGGCGGGGACATCGGTGACACCTCCGATCACGTCCTGACTCTGAAGTCGATCAAGCGGACCGGCAAGGCGAGTGGCACCCCGATCGGCCTCAACCCGGTCTCGTTCACCTACCAGTGGCGCGAGAACCGGGTCGACGGAACCGACGACATCCTGCCCCTGACCCGGCCCCGCATCGAAACCGTCACCTCGGAGACCGGGTCGATCACCACGGTGACTCTGTCCTCACCGGAATGTGTACGCAGCGAGGTGACCGGCGCGGCCGAGGACACCAACACCCGCTCCTGCTACCCGAAGTACTGGAACATCAACGGCTCCTCCGAGGCGTCGGTGGACTGGTTCCACAAGTACCGCGTCGAGGCGGTCGTCGTGTCGGACCCCGCGGGCCACAACGACGCGGTCGAGTACGCCTATGACTACAGCGGCGCCGCCTGGCACCACAGCGACGACCCCTTCACCCCGAAGGACGAGCGCACCTGGTCCGACTGGCGCGGCTACCGCCAGGTCACGGTCTACACCGGCGCCGAGGACACCACCCGCTCCAAGACGGTCTCGCTCTACATGCAAGGCATGCACGGCGACAAGAAGAAGGACGGAACCACCCGCTCCGTCTCACTTGCCCCCCTGTCCTCGCCCTCCATCGGGGTGGAGAGCATCACCGACCACGACCAGTACGCCGGAACACGCCGCGAGCACGTCACCTACGACGGCTCGACGCCGATCACCGTCGAGGTCACCGACCCGTGGTCCAAGGAGACGGGACGCCAGAGCGTCCCTGACGCCGCCGACCACGTGGCCCGCTACGTCCGTACGGGCAAGACCACCACATACGCCTATCTGACAGCCGCGCAGACCTGGCGGGCCCGCGCGATCGCCACCACCTACGACGACTACGGCATGCCCGTCACCGTCGACGACTCCGGTGAGGTCGGCAAGGGCGGTGACCAGACCTGCACCCGCACCTGGTACGCCCGCAACGCCGAGGCCGGCATTACCGACCTCGTCTCGCGCACGCGCTCGGTAGGGCAGTCCTGCTCAGTGACCGACACGAGCCTGAACCTGCCACCGACCGAGGAAACTCGGGGTGACGTCCTGGCCGACACCGCCACGGTCTACGACAACCCCTCTGCCACGACCTGGTCGGCGTCCCAGACGCCCACCAAGGGCGCGGCCACCTGGACCGGCCGCGCCACCGGTTACGCAGCCACCCCCGGGCTGGACGGATTCCGCCTGCCCTCGGGCTGGCAGACCACCTCGACCACGACGTACGACAGCCTCGGCCGCCCCTTGGCCGTCACCGACGCCGACGGCAACGCCACCAGCACCGCCTACACTCCCGCCACCGCCGGTCCGCTGACCAAGACGATCGTCACCAACCCCAAGGGCCACAAGATCACCAGCTTCCTCGATCACCGCCACGGCCAGGCCCTGCGGGTGTACGACGCGAACCTGAAGAAGACCGAATCCACCTACGACGCCCTCGGACGGCTGACCGCGGTCTGGCTGCCCAACCGCAACAAGGCCGCCGGCTACAGCGCGAACACCACCTTCGCCTACCGGATCAGCGGCAGCGAACCGTCCTGGGTGGCTACGTCGAAGCTCAAGAAGGACGGCGAGACGTACAACACCACCTACGAGCTGTACGACTCGATGATGCGGCCGCTGCAGACCCAGGCGCCCACCCCGCTCGGCGGCCGTGTACTGACCGACACCCGCTACGACACACGAGGTCTGGCCTACGAGAAGTACCAGGACATCTTCGACAGCACCTCCGCACCGAACGGCACCTACACACGCGAAGAGTACGGAGAGGCGCCCCGGCAGGATGGCGTCCCGCCAGGTGGTGTAGCCGATCAGTGTTGAGGTGTGCG
>NZ_BAAAIZ010000098.1:18712-19960 GCF_039526425.1 Streptomyces thermospinosisporus | reverse complement strand
CCGCACGGCGCCGCACGGTGGCCGCAGCCGCCGCGTCCAGCAGCGCCACCGGGGCGTCGGCGCCGGGCGCGGAGCCGGGCGGCGTGCGCCGGTCCGTGCCCAGCAGCGCCGTCGTGACGAGCTCCTCCCAGGAGTCCGCCGTCGTCGCGGCCGCGTCCGGTGCCGGCGGGGCGGCAGCTGTCGTCCTGCTCATGAGCGTCCTTTCCGTCGGGCGTCCCGGAGCGGCCGAGGACCCGGATGCACCGAGTGTCCCTTGATGTCCGAAAGATGCGCGGGTCCTGTGGTGGCTCCGAGCGTGCGGTGAGGCGGGGTGCTCAGCACAGCGGCACCACCTCACCCGGCCCCTCCGGCCATGCGGCCAATGGAGTGAATCCCTGGTGGCCGCACTCGCCGAACACCGTGACCGGGGCGCCGCCCGACAGGGCCACCAGACGCCAGAGCCCTGGACGGGAGCGGGCTGCCGGGGTCAGGGGCAGGGCCGCGTCCTCATCGGCGTCGGCGAGCTGCCAGGAGTCGCCGTCCGGGGCCGGTATCACCCGGTCCAGGGTCACCGGGACCGCGTCCAGCCACGGGTCGTCCCGCAGCGCCTCGCCGTACCGGGCGAGGGCCCCGCTCGTCGTCGTCCCGGCGGGACGGGCCGCGCTGGGTGCGGGCGCCGAGAACCGCTCGCCCAGCGCCGCCCGCCGCTGCCCCGCGCCCGGGTACGCGGAGAGCTCCGCGTCCAGGGCCAGTCCCACCGGCAGCGCCAGCTCCGGCGCGCGGCCCGCGGCGCCGTAGGACAGGAGCAGCGCGGTGCGCCGCGACTCGGTGCCGTACAGCCAGATGCGGCGGGTCGTCAGACGGCTGTCCGCCGTGTCGTACTGGGCGAGGACCAGCCAGCTGTCGCGCACCGGCGGGCCCTCCGCGGGCGCGGGCAGACCCACGCGGGCGCGGACCGTCGCCGCCAGGCCCTCCGGCAGCCGCTCGCGGTGCAGCCAGCCCTGGTCCAGCAGATGCAGCAGCGCGCACTCCTCCAGCAGCCGAACCGGCCAGCCCGGACCCGTCCCCGGGAGCGCCCCCAGCTCACGCACCCGCGCCGCGAGACCCGGCGCCTGGGCGTCGACCATGCGGGCCGCCGTCTCCTCCCACAGCCCGTAACCGGCCTGCTCGGCCGAGGCCAGACCGCCCCGCAGCAGATCCGCCAGCCGCTGCTCCAGCTCCGTGGCGCCCGCGGTGATGCGCTCGGCCCGCCGCTCCGCCCTGCGCCGG
>NZ_BAAAIZ010000098.1:7095-18706 GCF_039526425.1 Streptomyces thermospinosisporus | reverse complement strand
ACCGCCCTGCGCCGGGCCGCCTCCGGATCGGCGGACCCGGCCGGAGCCCCCGAGGGAGCGGCTGCCGCCCGTGCGCTCTCCGCGCGCCGGCGCCGGCCCGCGATCCACTCCCGCGCCCACTCGGGCGCCTCGCCCCGCGGCACCGCGCCGTCCTCGCCCGCCCAGAGCAGCAGCAGGCCGAGCGCGTGCTTGCACGGGAACTTCCGGCTGGGGCAACTGCACTTGTACGCGGGCCCGGAGGCGTCCGCGAGGTCCACCGCCGTCCGGTACGGCGTTCTGCCGCTGCCCTTGCACAGCCCCCACAGCGTGCCGTCGCCGGAGCTGCCGGCCTCGGTCCACGGCCCGGCCGCGCCCAGTCTGCTTCCCGCCTTGCGTGACGCGGTGTCAGGTGCCAGCGCCAGCACCTGATCCGCGGTCCAGCGGACCCCCTGCGAAGTCATGCTCCCGAAACTAGATCCCGCCACTGACAATCGGCTCGGACGCGGCATTTATGCAGGTCAGAGCGATTGTCAGTGGTGTGGTGCACGGTTGATGGCAGATCCGAACCGGCCGAGCTGGAGGGGGACTCAGCCATGTCCGCGCCCGTAGCACCGACGTCCGTCGACCCGAGCGAGAACGGCTCCGTGTCCGCACCCGCGGGCGCGGCGCAAGCGCTGCGGCCGCACGCCGAGGACGCCTTCGCCGACGAACTGGCCGCGCTGGCCGCGCAGGACGACCGCCCGCGTCCCGCGCGCTGGAAGCTGTCGCCGTGGGCCGTGGCCACCTACCTCCTCGGCGGCACCCTGCCCGACGGCACGGTGATCACACCGAAGTACGTGGGCCCCCGCCGCATCGTCGAGGTCGCCGTCACCACCCTCGCCACCGACCGGGCGCTGCTGCTGCTCGGCGTGCCCGGCACCGCCAAGACCTGGGTCTCCGAGCACCTGGCCGCGGCGGTCAGCGGCGACTCCACCCTGCTGGTGCAGGGCACCGCCGGCACGCCCGAGGAGGCCATCCGCTACGGCTGGAACTACGCCCAGCTGCTCGCCCACGGCCCCAGCCGCGACGCCCTCGTGCCCAGCCCGGTGATGCGGGCCATGGCGCAGGGCATGACGGCCCGCGTCGAGGAGCTGACCCGGATCCCCGCCGATGTGCAGGACACGCTCATCACGATCCTGTCCGAGAAGACACTGCCGATACCGGAGCTGGGCGAGGAGGTCCAGGCGGTCCGCGGCTTCAACCTGATCGCCACGGCCAACGACCGCGACCGCGGCGTCAACGACCTGTCCAGCGCCCTGCGCCGGCGCTTCAACACCGTGGTGCTGCCGCTGCCGGAGACGCCCGAGGCGGAGGTCGCCATCGTCTCGCGCCGGGTGGACCAGATCGGCCGCTCCCTCGACCTGCCGGCGGTGCCCGACGGCATCGACGAGATCCGCCGTGTGGTCACGGTCTTCCGCGAGTTGCGCAACGGGGTCACCGTCGACGGCCGCACCAAGCTGAAGACGCCCAGCGGCACCCTGTCCACGGCCGAGGCGATCTCGGTCGTCACCAACGGCCTCGCGCTGGCCGCCCACTTCGGCGACGGCGTGCTCCGGGCCGGAGACGTCGCGGCGGGCATTCTCGGCGCGGTGGTCCGCGATCCGGCGGCGGACCGGGTGATCTGGCAGGAGTACCTGGAGATGGTCGTCCGCGAACGGGACGGCTGGGCCGACTTCTACCGGGCCTGCCGGGAGGTCAGTGCATGACGGTTCGTGAAGAGCGGCCGAGCGGCGGGCGGTTGACGGCGGAGCCGCTGCTGCTGGGCGTGCGGCACCACGGGCCGGGGTCGGCGCGGGCGGTGGGGGCCGCGCTGGACGAGGCCCGGCCGAGGGCGGTGCTGATCGAGGGACCGCCCGAGGCGGACGCCCTGATCCCGCTGGCCGCGGACGAGGACATGCGACCGCCGGTCGCCCTGCTCGCCCATGCCGTGGACGAGCCCGGCCGTTCGGCGTTCTGGCCGCTGGCGGAGTTCTCCCCGGAGTGGGTCGCGATCCGCTGGGCCCTGGAGCACGAGGTCCCGGCCCGCTTCATCGACCTGCCTGCCGCACACTCGCTGGCCTGGCAGCGGGGGCAGGACGAGACCCACGGGCAGGAGGAGACCGCCGCGCCCGATGCGGACGCCGACCCCGCCGCCGGTGACGGTAACGGGGGCGCCGGGAACAGAGACGGTGAGCATGGCGGATCCGGCCCGGGTGAGGGCGGACGACCGGCCGACGGCGTGCGGATCGATCCGCTCGGGGTGCTCGCCGGGACCGCCGGGTACGACGACGCCGAGCGGTGGTGGGAGGACGTCGTCGAGCACCGGGGCGTGGGGAAGGGGGACGCGCTCGCTCCGTTCACCGCGCTCGAGGAGGCCATGACGGCGCTGCGCGAGGCCCACGGAAGCGGCGGGCACGACTGCGACCTGGTGCGCGAGGCGTACATGAGGCTTCAGTTGCGGGCCGCGCAGCGGGAGTTCGGTGCCGCGGTGGCCGTGGTGTGCGGGGCCTGGCACGTGCCCGCGCTGCGGCGGAGGTCCACCGTCACCGCCGACCGCGCCCTGCTGAAGGGTCTGCCCAAGGTGAAGACGGACATGACCTGGGTGCCTTGGACCAACCGCAGACTGGCCCGCGCAAGCGGCTACGGCGCCGGGATCGACTCGCCGGGCTGGTACGGGCATCTCTTCGCCGCCCGGGACCGGCCGGTGGAGCGGTGGATGACCAAGGTGGCGGGGCTGCTGCGGGCCGAGGACCGGCTGGTCTCCTCCGCGCATGTGATCGAGGCCGTACGGCTGGCGGAGACGCTCGCCGCGCTGCGCGGGCGGCCGCTGCCCGGGCTGAGCGAGACCACCGACGCGATACGGGCGGTGATGTGCGAGGGCTCGGACGTGCCGCTGGCGCTGGTGCACGACCGGCTGGTCGTCGGTGACGAGCTGGGCCGGGTGCCGGCGGCGGCGCCCGCGGTGCCGCTGCAGCGCGACCTCGAGCGGGCCCAGCGCCGGCTGCGGCTGAAACCGGAGGCGCGGGAACGGGAGCTGGAGCTCGACCTGCGCAAGGAGACCGACGCGGGCCGCAGCAGGCTGCTGCACCGGCTGCGGCTGCTGGGCGTCGCCTGGGGAGAGCCCGCGGTCTCGCGCGGAAGCACCGGCACCTTCCGGGAGACCTGGCGGCTGTGCTGGGAGCCGGAGCTGTCGGTGCGGGTCGCCGAGGCCGGCGTCTGGGGCACCACCGTACGGTCCGCCGCGACCGCCAAGGCGGAGTCCGACGCCGTGTCCGCACCGGGCCTCGCCGATGTCACCGGGCTCGCCGAGCGCTGCCTGCTGGCCGAACTGCCGGACGCACTGCCCACGGTGATGCGGATACTCGCCGACCGCGCGGCCCTGGACACGGACGTCGCCCATCTCGCGCAGGCCCTGCCCGCGCTCGTCCGCTCCCTGCGGTACGGGGACGTGCGCGGCACGGACACCGGGGCACTGGCCGGAGTCGCGGCCGGGCTCGCCGAGCGGATCTTCGTCGGCCTGCCCCCGGCCTGCGCGGCGCTGGACGCGGACGCCGCCGACGAGATGCGGCGCCATCTCGACGCGGTGCACGGGGCGGTGGGCCTCCTGGAGGACGCCGCGCCGCCGGGACACGCGGACCTGCGGTCCCGCTGGCGGTCGGTGCTGCGCACCCTGTCCGGCCGGGACACCGTGCCCGGCGTCATCCGCGGACGCGCGGTGCGGCTGCTGCTGGACGACGGGGAGCTGGCACAGGACGAGGCGGCACGGCTGATGGGGCTGGTGCTGTCGCCCGGCACACCCCCGGCGGACGCGGCGGCCTGGATCGAGGGCTTCGTCGGCGGCTCCGGGGGAGGTCTGCTCCTCGTCCACGACGAGCAGTTGCTGGGACTGGTCGACCGCTGGCTCACGGGAGTTCCGGCGGAGGCGTTCACGGACGTGCTGCCGCTGCTGCGCCGGACGTTCTCGGCGTACGAGGCGGGCGTGCGGCGCACCCTCGGCGAACTGGTCCGGCGCGGCCCGGGCAGGCGGGGGAGCCCGTCGGCCGCCGGCGTCCCCGGCTTCGCCGGCGACCTCGACGCGGCGCGGGCGGACGCGGTGCTGCCGGTCGTACGGCTGCTGCTGGGACAGGACGGGGACGAGCCGGCGGGAGACGGACGGGCGGCGGACGCCCGCGCGGCGGCGGTGGCGGGATGACGGGGACGGAACGGACGGCGGCGGTGGCGGGATGACGGGGACGGAACGGACGGCGGCGGTGGCGGGATGACGGGGACGGAACGGACGGGGGAGGCGCAGGCACGGATGGGGACCGAGGTGACGGATCCGGCGCGGGAGCGGCTGCGGCGCTGGCGACTGGTGCTCGGCGGGGACGCGGCGGACGGCACGGGACACGTGCTGTCCGGGCGGGACGCGGCGATGGACGGGGCACTGGCCGCGCTCTACGGCAAGGACGACCGGGCGGCACGGTCGGGGAAGGACCGCTCGGCGGGCCTCGGGGCGTCGGCGCCGTCGGTGGCACGCTGGCTCGGCGACATCCGGACCTACTTCCCCTCCTCCGTCGTGCAGGTGATGCAGCGCGACGCCATCGACCGGCTCGGGCTCGCCACCCTGCTGCTGGAGCCGGAGATGCTGGAGGCGGTCGAGGCCGACGTCCACCTGGTGGGCACCCTGCTGTCGCTCCACAAGGCCATGCCGGAGACGACGAAGGAGACCGCGCGGGCGGTGGTGCGCAAGGTCGTCGAGGAGCTGGAGCAGCGGCTGGCCACCCGCACCCGGGCGACCCTCACCGGCGCCCTGGACCGCAGCGCCCGCGTCAGCCGGCCCCGCCATCACGACATCGACTGGAACCGCACCATCGCCGCCAATCTCAAGCACTACCTGCCCGAGTACGGCACGGTCGTGCCGGAGCGGCTGGTCGGCTACGGCCGGGCCTCCCGCTCGGTGAAGAAGGAGGTGGTGCTCTGCATCGACCAGTCCGGGTCCATGGCGGCATCGGTCGTCCACGCCTCGGTGTTCGGGGCGGTGCTCGCCTCCATGCGGTCGATCAGCACGCGGCTCGTCGTGTTCGACACGGCGGTCGTCGATCTGACCGACCAGCTGGACGACCCGGTGGACGTGCTGTTCGGCACCCAGCTCGGCGGCGGCACGGACATCAACCGGGCCCTGGCGTACTGCCAGTCGCAGATCAGCCGCCCGACCGAGACGGTGGTCGTGTTGATCAGCGACCTCTACGAGGGCGGCATACGGGAGGAGATGCTCAAGCGGGTGGCGGCGATGAAGGCGTCGGGAGTGCAGTTCGTGACGCTGCTCGCGCTGTCCGACGAGGGCGCGCCCGCCTACGACCGCGAGCATGCGGCGGCGCTCGCCGCACTGGGCTCGCCGGCCTTCGCCTGCACGCCGGACCTGTTCCCGGAGGTGATGGCGGCGGCGATCGAGAAGCGGCCGCTGCCGATACCGGACACGGCGTGAACCCGGCACGAACGGAGGCCGGTCAAAGGGGACATGACCGGCCATCGGGAACAGGGGGCTTGCGCGGCCTCCCGACCCCCGTGCGAGGATCGGCGCCGTTCGAACGGAAATCGGACGCGTGAGGTGCCCCTCTTGACCTGGCCGGCAGTGGTGCCCGGGGCCGCGATGCGCGCGATGCGCGTGGCGGCACGGTCGCGTGCGCTGCACTGGGCGTGGCGGGTCGTGCTGCTGGCGGGCACGGTGTTCGTCCTGGGCGTGCTGTGCGGGGAGCGTGCGCGCGCCGCCGAGCCCGCGCCCATGCCGCAGGACTCCCTTGCCGCCGGGGTCGTCTCCGACGCCGGGTCGGTGCTCACCGGGTCGAGTGGCACGGGGGGTGCGCAGACGGACTCCGGCGACGAGAGTCCTGGGCCAGTCCGGGCCGTCGTCGAGCGGACCGTGAGGGCGGTCGAGGAGCCGGTCGAGGAGCCGTTCGCGAAGCCGGTGCGGGATGCCGTCGGCGATGTGGCGAGGAGTGCCGCCGGTGAGGTGAGGACGGCCGTCGGCGGTACGGCGGGGCAGGCGGCTGACCACAGGGTCGGCAAGACCATCGGTGATGTTGCCGGTAAGACCGTCGGCGATGGGGTCGGGAAGACGGCCGGCGATGGGGCCGGGAAGACGGCCGGCGACATGGCCGGGAAGACGGTCGGCGGACTGACGGGGAAGTCCGTGGGTGAGCCGGCCGGTGTGAGCCGGAACGTACCCGCGCTGCCGGAGCTGCCGCGCGTGCAGTTGCCCGAGTTGCCGCGACTTCCTGAGCTGCCCCGCGTTCAGCTGCCGGACGTGCAGCCGCTGCCCGAGCTGCCGAAGCTGCCGGATCTGCCGGATCTCCCGTCGCTTCCGGTGCTGCCCGGCCTGACCGACCCCGAACCGCTGCCCGGGATTCCGGGAGACCTGGAGGCCCCTCAGCGCACCCTGCCCGCACCGCTCGCACCCGAGACCGGACAGACGCCCGCGCCCGAGTCGGGGCGGAGCCCGGAGCCGGGCAGTAGCTCCGCACTTCCGGCCGCCGGCAACGTGTCCAACTCCGGCGACCGGACCGGGAAGCAGGCGGCAGTCACGCCTTCCACCGCAGTGCACGGCCCGAAGCCTGCGCTCACCGACATCACCGCCGGGCTCGACATCAGCCCCGGTTCCGCCCCCGCGCGGGCGGACGGCAGCGAGGCCGTCATGGCGGACGGTGCCGGTGGTGCCGTTCCGGTGCCGTTCCCGGGCGTGCCGGGCGACCGGCCGGACGGATCGCAGGGCGGCCGTTCGGCCGGCGACCACGGCCAGTCGCGCTCCGGCGACCTGCAGGCGGTCGCCGCCCACCCCTACCGGCCGCAGCCCGTCCTCGCGCCCGGTGCCAAGGCGTATGCCGGCGCGTCTGAGACGCGCGACCGTTACGAGGACGTTCCCGTACCGCCCGCGTAGTTCCTGCGGGCGGCAGCTCTCCCGTGCCGGGAATCCGCCGGGGTCCGCCGGCTGTCCCGAGGAGGCCGGGCGGGGTCCTCCGTCGCCTCGCCGAGCCGCGTGGCTTCCTTCTGACCGAGCCGCGTGGCTTCCCTCTGCCTCCGCAACCAGGAGGAGCACCGCAGGGGGCTCGGCTCCCGCCCCGGCCATCCCCCTCCGGCAGCTGTCCGCCACCGACGAACGAGCGGCACGGGGCCGCCCAAGCGCCGGACAACGCACCATGTCCGACCCCTGCACACCGACCCCTGCACACCGACCTGACTCACGGGTAAGAAGATCTTCCACGGGGCATGAAGCCTCGGACGGCCGAAAGCCATCGGCGCGTCCGGTCGTCATCCCCGTGGACCGGGGGCCGGTCCCCATTGGGGTGGGGACCGAGCTCCCGCACCCCGGAGAACCGGGCCTTCGTGCCCGCTCCGGGTGCTCCACGGGCCTCACCGGGTCAACCCCAGCCCGGTGAGGCCCCTAACCTGAACCCCAGCCCGGTGAGGCCCCTAACCTGTTCGTAACCTGAAGGCACGGCGTGTCGGTGATTGCGGCATCATGTGACAGGTATCACCGCTCACGTGTGACCCGCGATTTAGAGGTGCCCGCCGAGCGGGGATAACCTGCGAGACGGACATGCCGCGCGCTCGGACACCGTGTGCGCCTCCCCTGTGACAGAGCGGACGTCACGTTGCCCTTCGCGGCACGCCCACGCATCCAACGAACCGCGAGATCACTGATAGGGACGGAAGCGCGTGGACCTGTTCGAGTACCAGGCGAGGGACCTCTTCGCCAAGCACGATGTACCGGTGCTGGCCGGTGAAGTCATCGACACGCCTGAGGCGGCCCGCGCAGCCACTGAGCGCCTGGGTGGCAAGTCCGTCGTCAAGGCCCAGGTGAAGGTCGGCGGCCGTGGCAAGGCCGGCGGTGTGAAGCTCGCCGCCACCCCCGACGAGGCGGTCGAGCACGCCACCAACATCCTCGGCATGGACATCAAGGGCCACACGGTCCACAAGGTGATGATCGCCGAGACGGCCCCCGAGATCGTCGAGGAGTACTACGTCTCCTTCCTCCTCGACCGTGCGAACCGCACCTTCCTCTCCATCGCCTCCGTCGAGGGCGGCATGGAGATCGAGGAGGTGGCCGCCTCCCGCCCGGAGGCCGTCGCCAAGATCGCGATCGACGCCATCGACGGTGTGGACCGCGCCAAGGCGCAGGAGATCGTCGCCGCGGCGAAGTTCCCGGCCGACGTGGCCGACAAGGTGGCTGACGTCCTCGTCAAGCTGTGGGACGTCTTCATCAAGGAGGACGCCCTCCTCGTCGAGGTCAACCCGCTGGCCAAGGTCGCCTCCGGCGATGTGATCGCCCTGGACGGCAAGGTCTCCCTGGACGACAACGCCGAGTTCCGCCACCCCGAGTTCGAGGAGCTCCGGGACAAGGCGGCGGCCAACCCGCTCGAGGCCGCCGCCAAGGAGAAGAACCTCAACTACGTCAAGCTGGACGGCGAGGTCGGCATCATCGGCAACGGCGCGGGTCTCGTGATGAGCACCCTGGACGTCGTCGCCTACGCCGGTGAGGCCCACAACGGCGTCAAGCCCGCCAACTTCCTCGACATCGGTGGCGGTGCCTCCGCGGAGGTCATGGCGAACGGCCTGGAGATCATCCTGGGCGACCCGGACGTCAAGTCCGTCTTCGTCAACGTCTTCGGCGGCATCACCGCCTGCGACGCCGTCGCCAACGGCATCGTGCAGGCCCTGGACCTCCTCGAGAGCAAGGGCGAAGAGGTCACCAAGCCGCTGGTCGTGCGCCTCGACGGCAACAACGCCGAGCTTGGCCGGAAGATCCTCGACGACCGCAACCACCCGCTGGTTCAGCGCGTGGACACCATGGACGGCGCGGCCGACAAGGCCGCCGAGCTGGCTGCTGCCGCGAAGTAAGGGACGAGGTCACAGAACACCATGGCTATCTTCCTCACCAAGGAATCCAAGGTCATCGTCCAGGGCATGACCGGCTCCGAGGGCCAGAAGCACACCAAGCGCATGCTGGCGTCCGGCACCAACATCGTCGGCGGCGTCAACCCGCGCAAGGCGGGCACCTCGGTCGACTTCGACGGCACCGAGATCCCGGTCTTCGGTTCCGTCAAGGAGGCCATCGAGAAGACCGGTGCCGACGTCACGGTCATCTTCGTCCCGGAGAAGTTCACCAAGGACGCGGTCGTCGAGGCCATCGACGCCGAGATCCCGCTCGCGGTCGTCATCACCGAGGGCATCGCGGTGCACGACACCGCCGCCTTCTGGGCCTACGCCGGCAAGAAGGGCAACAAGACCCGCATCATCGGCCCGAACTGCCCCGGCCTGATCACCCCCGGTCAGTCGAACGCCGGCATCATCCCGGCCGACATCACCAAGCCGGGCCGCATCGGCCTGGTGTCCAAGTCCGGCACGCTGACGTACCAGATGATGTACGAGCTGCGTGACATCGGCTTCTCCACCTGCGTCGGCATCGGCGGTGACCCGATCATCGGCACCACCCACATCGACGCGCTGAAGGCGTTCCAGGACGACCCCGACACCGACCTGATCGTCATGATCGGTGAGATCGGCGGCGACGCCGAGGAGCGGGCCGCGGCCTTCATCAAGGAGAACGTGACCAAGCCGGTCGTCGGCTACGTCGCGGGCTTCACCGCGCCCGAGGGCAAGACCATGGGCCACGCCGGCGCCATCGTCTCCGGCTCCTCCGGCACCGCCCAGGCGAAGAAGGAGGCCCTCGAGGCCGCCGGCGTCAAGGTCGGCAAGACGCCCACCGAGACCGCCAAGCTGGCGCGCGAGATCCTCGCCGGCTGAGCCTGGCCGACCCATCGTCGGACAGACGGCTGGGCCCGCCCCTCCCCGGGGCGGGCCCACCGCTTTTCACGCCATCTGCTCACTCGGGCTTCTGTTTTCTCGGACCCCTTGTCGCAGTACGCCTCTGGGCCCTTGTCGCTGTGTACGCCTCTGGGCCCTTGTCGCCGTACGTCTCTGGCTCACTCGGCTCGCGGCGTCAGCCGCTCCGGCCCGTGCAGCAGCTCCTTGCGCAGCTTGGCGCGGAGCCTGCGCTCCTTCTCCGACAGCGGCCCCGGAGCCACCCGCGGCGGCACCCCCCGGACCGTCTCACCGGGCGGCACCGGCGGCTCGTAGTGCGTCGGGGCGGTGTGCAGGGTGAGGGCCGTGGTGCCGATCAGGGCGACCGTGAACGCGATGGCGGACCGGGTCCAGAACCGGGCGCGGCGCTCGCTGCCCTCGCGCACCTCGTCCGGCTTGGCGGCCCGCAGCCGCTCGGCCGAGGCCACTTCGGCCAGCCGTTCGTGCAGCAGCTCGGGATCGGACAGCTCCGGCAGCCGGGCGGCGACGGCCTCGCGCGCATGCATCAGCCGGTGCGCCGCCGCGGGCGTGCTCGCCTCCGTCTCCGCGGCCGTCTCGGGCAGGTCCAGCCCGACGCCGTCGTACAGCAGCAGGGTGCGCCGCTGGGGCGGCGGCAGGCGCAGCAGGGTGTCCAGCAGAACGCGGTCGGCGTCGTTCGCGGGCGGGGGTTCGGGCTTGTGGTAGCGGGGGCGGAAGCGGTGCCAGGGCGACAGCGCCCACTCGTGCGCCGCCGCCCGCACCCAGCCGGCCGGTTCCGGGTCGCGGGCTACCTCGGGCCAGCGGTCCCAGGCCAGTTGGAAGGCCCGCTCCACCGACTCCCGGGCCAGTTCGCGACGCCCCGTCAGCAGATAGGTCTGCCGGACGAGCGCGGGTGCGCAGAAGGCGTAGAGCGCGTCGAAGGCCTGAGCCGGGGTCAGGTACGGGCGGTCTTCCGCGCCGGGGGGCGTGGGCGGTGCCTGGGCGAACCTGGCGGGCTCGGGGGAGACCGTCCCCTTCCCTGCACCCGCCCCCTCGTCGGCGGGTTCGCCCAGACGCACCGTCACCAGGGCCTTCTCCTCGGCCTTCAGAGACTCCTTCAGGGAATCACCGCCCTGCTCCAGCGAGGCCAGCAGCTTCGCGTACGCCTCCCTCTTCCGGCCGCGTGGCGCCTTGCGGCCGGACTCCCAAGTGCGCACCGTCTCGTCGCGGACGCCCAGCCGTTCGGCGAGCTGAGCCTGTGTCAGCGAGGCCGCCTCGCACAGGCGTCGGCGTTCCTTCGGTTCGGCGAGGGGGGTGTCCGAGCTGCGCTTCACCGGCCTCACCGGGTTCCTCTTCGCGCGAAAAAGTACATAAACGTATATTGAGCGACACTACGGTGCTTCTGCTGTTACGACGGGAAAGCGCGTGTCGTTGGGAGCATGGCGGGCGTGATCCATGCGACCGCTCGCCGCTCGACGCGTACCGCCCTGCGTGCCCGGCCGGCAGGGCCCGGCTCCGACCTGCTCGCCCGGCTGCGCGACCGCCGCCCCGGACTGGCCGCCGGCCTGCTCGGCGGCGCCCTCGCCGCGGTGCTGGGACTGGCCGCCCTCGCGGTGCCGGTGATGCTGCTGTGGATCAGCTCGCCCTATCCCGACAGCGGCCCCGACGGCGCCCTGCACATCGCGGCGGCGTTGTGGCTGCTGGCGCACGGTGCGGACCTCGTCCGCACCGACACCCTCTTCGGCCCGCCCGCCCCCATGGGCGTCCCGCCGCTGCTGCTGCTCGCCCTGCCGCTGTGGCTGCTGCACCGGGCGGGGGT
>NZ_BAAAIZ010000098.1:0-7086 GCF_039526425.1 Streptomyces thermospinosisporus | reverse complement strand
CCCCGCCGACGACGCCCCGCTGGTCCCCGGCCGCATCGCGGGCGCAGGAGTCGTCCTCGGCTATCTGGCCGTCGCCGCCCCGGCCGCGCTGTTCGCGGCGGACGGCATGCTGCGGCCGGAGTGGGTGTCGACCGTGGTGTGCGTGCCGCTGGTCGCCGTGGCGGCCACGGGCGCGGGCGTGTGGACGGCGTATGGCCGCCCGAGCGGCCCGCTGGAGCAGGCGGTGGCGCTGGTGCTGCCGAGGGACGTACGCCATCTGGTGCTGAGCGCCGAGGGGCGGCCCGGCGTGTCCGCACGGGCCGCCGCGACCGGCACCGCGCTGCTGCTGGGCGGCGGGGCGCTGCTGCTGGCGGGGTCGCTGGTCTGGCACGGCGGGCAGACCCAGGGGGCCCTGCTGCGGCTGACGGAGGGCTGGTCGGGGCGGTTCGCGGTGCTGCTGCTCGCCTTCGCGCTGCTGCCGAACGCCCTGGTGTGGGCGGCGGCCTACGCCCTCGGCCCGGGCTTCCTCCTCGGCACCGGCGCCGGGGTGACCCCGCTGTCCTCCGCGCCGGCGCCGCTGCTGCCGCCGTTCCCGCTGCTGGCGGCGGTCCCCGAGGCGGGGCCCGGGTCGCCGCTGACCTGGGCGGCGACGGCGGTGCCGCTGGTGGCCGGGGTGGCGGCCGGGCGGATCGTGGGGCGGGCGGCGGTGGAGGCCGCCCTGGACTGGCCGGGGCTGCCCGCGGCGATGGCCGCCTGGACGCGCGGCCGGACCACCGGTGCCGCCGCGCTGGCGGCGCTGCTGTGCGCCTCCGTACTGGCCCTGCTCGCCGCGCTGGCGGGCGGCCCCCTGGGGCCCGCGGCGCTGTCCGGCTTCGGCCCGGTGTGGTGGCAGGTGGGCGCGGCGGCGCTGGCCTGGGTCGGCCTGACCTCCACCGCGACGGCCCTCACGGTGCGCACCCGAGGGATCCGCGCCCTGGACGCCGAGCGGGCAGGGGTCAGGAAGGCGAAGGCCGAGGGGCAGAGACGCGCACCGCGGATCAGCGCACCGCGGATCAGCACACCGCGGATCAGCGCATCGCGGATCAGCGCACCGCGCGACGACGCACTGGAGTCGACGGAGCCGACGGAGCCGACGGAGCCGACAGAGCCGACAGAGGACGAGAACCGCAGTCCCGCGGAGGACGCGCCCCGCAGTCCCCGGCGACGCTGGTTCTCCCGGAGGCGGGGCAGGGCCGAGCGTGACCGCACCGGCAGGACCAACGAGGCCTCGTACGCCTCCCGGATCTTCCGCCCGGACGACGCGGACGACCTGTACCTTCCGCTCGACCAGGCACCCGACCGCGCATCACCGTTCGACCGGGCGGCCGACGTCGCATCACCGTTTGACCGGGCCGACGTCGCATCACCGTTCGACCAGGCCGACGTCGCGGCAATGCCCACGGAGCGCGCCTCGGCCGGCAACCGCTACGACGTCCTGCGCACCACCGCCGCCGAGCCGCCGGTACCGGCACCTCCCGCCGGGGAGCCTTCGCCCGTCGACCTCGCACCACGGCGAGAGCCGGAGAGCCCTTCGGAGCCTTCGGACACGCCCTCGGGCACCCCCTGGGACAACCCCTCGGACCATCCCCGGGACAACCCCTGGAGCAGCTCCTAGACCCCCTGCCGGCCGGCGCCCGGGCGCTCCGTCAGCCGTTCTCCCCGAGCAGCCCGCGCAGCTCCTCCGGGAGCAGGTCGCGGCAGGACTCCTTGGCCGACTGGGTGAGCGCGTCATTGGTGCAGGTGTAGTAGTCGCTGTAGACCAGCTGGGCCGCGAAGGTCGTGGCCACCAGCGCAAGCGCCAGGGAGCCGGTGACCAGGCCGCTCACCGCCGCCGTGGTCTGCGGGCGGCCGGTCTGCTCCGGGGCGGGGCTGTCCGGGTTGGTGCGCGGCTTGGCGCGCAGCGAGCTGATGCCCCAGTACAGGGCGAACGCGCCCAGCAGCAGGGCGATGTACGGCCAGCTGAACAGGGCGAAGAAGAAGCCCCACATGCCGGCCAGCAGGGCGAAGCGGGCGCGGCGCTGGGCCGGGTCGGTGGGATCCCAGCGCGGGCCCGGCCGCTGGGGGCCGCCCTCCGGGCGGGGACGCTCGCCGAAGCCGCCGGGGGAGCGGCCGGGCTGCCGGTCGCTCCAGTTGCGGCCCCAGGGGGAGCGGCCGCCGTCGCCGCGCGGGCCCTCGTCCGAGCCGGACGGGTGGCGCGGCTGCCACGGGCGGTCGGGTGTGCCCTCCGGGGGCGGAGCGAACGGGTTGTCCTCCTGGCTTCCGCCGCCCTGCCCGTCACCGCTCCCGCGGTCCGGGGAGCCGTCGGGCGCGTCGGGCGGCGAGGTGGGGCGCTCCCGCAGCAGCACGAGGCTGCGCTCTCCTCCTCGCACCGACTGCTGAGGGAGCGTGAGCAGTCGCAGGCTGCGGTCCGGCTTCAAGTGAGCGTCTTCCCCTTGGTGAATCGATCGGCGACACGTGACGTGCGGGTACGACTGGTGAACGAGTGGCTCACGAGCGGCGTTCCCGGACCGCTCACCGGTCCGATGCCCGGTCCGATTCCGGTCCGTTCCCCGGTCCGATTCCGGTCCGATTCCGGTCCGTTCCCCGGTCCGATTCCGGTCCGATGGTCCGCTTCTCCGGTCCGTTGTCGGTCCGATGTCCCGTCCGCTGTCAGCCGGTCCCCGGCCGTCCCGCTCCTGACGCTACCTGGCGGTCGGGCCCCCGTCCCGTGGGGGATGCCCGGTGTGCCGGTATCGTTGCTGACGGTCGGCCGCTTCGTAGGCTTCCCCGTATCAGAGGGTCCGAAGCATTCGTACGACCCTACAAAGACGCTTTCCGAGAAAGGGCTTCACCGTGGCCAAGCGCCTCGTCGTGCTGGTCTCCGGCTCCGGCACCAACCTCCAGGCGCTCCTCGACGAGATCGCCGCCACCGGCGCCGAGGCGTACGGGGCGGAGGTCGTGGCCGTCGGCGCGGACCGCGAG
This sequence comes from Streptomyces thermospinosisporus, assembly GCF_039526425.1. Taxonomy (NCBI): domain Bacteria; kingdom Bacillati; phylum Actinomycetota; class Actinomycetes; order Kitasatosporales; family Streptomycetaceae; genus Streptomyces; species Streptomyces thermospinosisporus. The sequence goes on along the minus strand of NZ_BAAAIZ010000098.1, from coordinate 4,107 downwards.
GGCATCGAGGGGCTGGCCCGTGCCGAGCGGGCCGGGCTGCCGACCTTCGTGTGCAAGGTGAAGGACCACCCGTCCCGCGAGGAGTGGGACGCCGCGCTCACCGAGGCCGTCGCCGCGTACGAGCCCGACCTGGTGGTCTCCGCCGGGTTCATGAAGATCGTGGGCAAGGAGTTCCTGGCACGCTTCGGCGGGCGGTTCATCAACACCCACCCCGCCCTCCTGCCCAGTTTTCCCGGCGCCCACGGTGTCCGCGACGCGCTCGCGTACGGCGCCAAGGTCACCGGCTGCACCGTCCACTTCGTCGACGACGGCGTCGACACCGGGCCGATCATCGCGCAGGGCGTGGTGGAGGTCCGGGACGAGGACGACGAGAGCGCTCTGCACGAGCGCATCAAGGAAGTCGAGCGAAGGCTGCTCGTCGAGGTCGTGGGGCGGCTCGCCCGCAACGGCTATCGCATTGAGGGACGAAAGGTAGTTATCCAGTGACCGCCGAGAGCAACAAGCGGGCCATCCGACGGGCGCTCGTCAGCGTCTATGACAAGACGGGCCTGGAGGACCTCGCCCGCGGCCTGCACGAGGCCGGCGTCGAGCTGGTCTCCACCGGCTCCACGGCCGCGAAGATCGCCGCCGCCGGTGTCCCGGTCACCAAGGTCGAGGAGCTCACCGGCTTCCCCGAGTGCCTGGACGGCCGCGTCAAGACGCTGCACCCCAGGGTCCACGCGGGCATCCTCGCCGACCTGCGCCTCGCCGACCACCAGCAGCAGCTCAAGGACCTCGGCGTCGAGCCGTTCGACCTGGTCGTCGTCAATCTCTACCCGTTCCGGGAGACCGTCGCCTCCGGTGCCACGCCCGACGAGTGCGTGGAGCAGATCGACATCGGCGGCCCGTCGATGGTGCGCGCCGCCGCCAAGAACCACCCCTCCGTCGCCGTCGTCACCAGCCCCGCCCGCTACGCCGACGTGCTCACCGCGGTCCGCGAGGGCGGCTTCGACCTGGCCACCCGCAAGCGGCTCGCCGCCGAGGCCTTCCAGCACACCGCCGCCTACGACGTCGCCGTGGCGAGCTGGTTCGCCTCCGACTACGCGCCGGCCGACGACTCGCAGCTCCCCGACTTCCTCGGCGCCACCTGGGAGCGCAAGAACACCCTGCGCTACGGCGAGAACCCGCACCAGCCCGCCGCGCTCTACGTCCCCACCGTGTCCAGCAGCGGCTCCGCCGCGGGCGGCGGCCTCGCCGAGGCGGAGCAGCTGCACGGCAAGGAGATGTCCTACAACAACTACACGGACACCGATGCCGCGCTGCGCGCCGCCTACGACCACGCCGAGCCGGCCGTCGCCATCATCAAGCACGCCAATCCGTGCGGCATCGCCATCGGTGCGGACGTCGCCGAGGCGCACCGCAAGGCGCACGCCTGCGACCCGCTGTCCGCGTTCGGCGGCGTGATCGCGGTCAACCGCCCGGTGTCCAAGGAGATGGCCGAGCAGGTCGCGGAGATCTTCACCGAGGTCATCGTCGCCCCCGGCTACGAGGACGGCGCCCTGGAGGCGCTCACCAAGAAGAAGAACATCCGTGTGCTGCGCGTCGCCGGTGCCCCCTCCTCCCCGGTCGAGCTGAAGCTGATCGACGGGGGCGCGCTGCTCCAGGTCACCGACCGGCTCCAGGCCGAGGGCGACGACCCGGCCAACTGGACGCTGGCGACCGGCGAGGCGCTGGACGAGGCGGAGCTGGCCGAGCTGGCCTTCGCCTGGAAGGCCTGCCGCGCGGTGAAGTCCAACGCCATCCTGCTCGCCAAGGACGGTGCCTCCGTCGGCGTCGGCATGGGCCAGGTCAACCGCGTCGACTCCGCGAAGCTGGCGGTGGAGCGGGCCGGCGCCGAGCGCGCCCGGGGCTCCTACGCCGCCTCCGACGCGTTCTTCCCCTTCCCGGACGGCCTGGAGATCCTCACCGCGGCCGGTGTGAAGGCCGTGGTCCAGCCCGGTGGTTCGGTGCGCGACGAGCTGGTCGTCGAGGCCGCGAAGAAGGCGGGCGTGACCATGTACTTCACCGGCACCCGCCACTTCTTCCACTGACCCGGTTCACTGATCGAGTCCGCTGATCCGGTTCCGTTGATCCGGCGGAAGCAGTCGTGCCGCTGACAGGGCGTCAGCGGCACGGACCGCCGGCCGGGCCTCAGGGCCTCCCCGGCGGTGTGTACTCCTTCAGGTGGTACGCGATGCGTTCGGCGTAGTCACGGTACTTGGGAGGCACACCGCCGGCGTCGTTCACCTTGCGGTAGGAGGTGCGGTAGGCGGCGGCCAGCAGCACCCGCTTGTCGCCGGGCAGTCCGGTGTCCAGGCGGGGCGCGATCCAGCACAGGTAGCGGCCCATCGCCGGGATGGACTCGGCGGGCGGGAACGGCGGTTCGGGGACGGTCTCACCGGGGGTGCCGTCCTCGTTCATCCACCAGCGCAGCACCTTCGGTGTCCAGCGGGCGATGCCGTACTCGTCCTTGGCCGGGTCGGACAGGTTCGGGTCGAAGTTGCTCTCCACCTTCAGCATCGCGGCGATCAGCGCCGGGGTGACGCCCTCGCGGCCGCAGTCGTGCGCGGTCTCCACGATCAGCAGGCGGTAGGCGGGCGGCACGCCGCGGTCGGTACGCAGTTCGTCCGCGCCGTAGGAGGCGGCCGCGGCCCCGGCGTGCGCGGCGCCGTTCTCCGCCGCGTCCCCCGCCCAGGTGGTGATGCCGTATCCGAGGGCGGCCGTCGCGGCGGTGGGGGCGGCCGCGGCGGCGGCTGCTTCGCGCCGGGAACGCCGCAGTGCGGGAAGCAGCCGGGCCGCACGGACCTGTCGTGGCAGCGGCAGCCCGAACGGTCTGCGTCCGCCGCCGCCCTCGGCCGCCCGCACCCGCCGCAGCAGCGCCTCCACTCCGATCCGGTCGGCGTGGGTGCGGGCCAGACAGGCGCGCACGATCTCCCGCCAGGTGTCCGGCAGTTCGGGGGAGAGCCGCAGTGTGTCGGTGCCGCGCGCATAGGCGACGGCCGCGTCGCGGCGGACCGCCGGGGTGGCGCCGGGCAGCGGGAACGAACCGGTGAGCACGAGATGCGCGAGGACCCCGAAGGCCCAGACGTCGGCGGACGGACGGATCCGCCGCCCCCGTTCGCCGATCTCGCACCACAGCAGCTCGGGCGGGGTGTAGTCGGCGGTGGAGAAGGCGGGTGTGTAGGCGTGGGTGCCGTCCAGCTCGGCGGCCATGTTGAAGTCGGCGAGCCGGACCGAACCGTCCGCCATCAGCAGCACATTGCCCGGCTTGAGATCGCCGTGCACCCAGCCCGCCGAGTGCAGCTGCGCCAGGCCCTCGCAGATCTGCGCGAGCAGGGCGGGCCCGTCGGCCGGCCGGGGCGAGGAGGCCAGCAGCGTGGACAGCGAACGCTCCGCCCGCTCCAGGACGAGCACGGTCGCCCCGTCCAGCTCCGGGCGGTCCGGGTCGTCGACGGTGAGCGTCTCGTACATCCGGATCAGCCGCGGCCGGTGCAGCCGCCGCAGCAACGCCAGCTCGCGCTCGACCAGTTCCCGCAGATGGGTCAGCTGGCGGGGCGTGCCCGTGCCGGTCGGCAGGAACTTCAGCGCCACCGTCCGCGGCAGCCCCTCGGCCCCTTCACCGACGCGCCGGCCGGCGTACACACTGCCGAACGCGCCGGTGGCGATCGGCTCACGGACCTCCCAGACGCCGACCCGGTACCCCTTGGGCACCGTCACGGCGAAGGTCTCCGTCACTCTGCGTCCCCCGTGGTCGGCGGGGTTACGACGACGATGCTGAACAAGGTGCGTCTCCCCGTGCCTGACGACTACCCGGATCCAGGTTAGGGCGAGGAACCGGGGCCGGGCCCTCCTCGAAAGGGTGAGACACGGGCTCGTGACGGGATTGGCGAGAAACGCTCACGTCCCGGCAGGCCGGGGGGAGTTCGCGCCGCACGGCAACGCGTCGCGCCGCACGGCAACGCGACGGGCCGCACGGCAACGCGTCGCGCCGCACGGCAACGCGTCGCGCCGCACGGCAACGCGACGGGCCGCACGGCAACGCGTCGCGCCGCACGGCAACGCGTCGCGCCGCACGGCAACGCGTCGCGC
>NZ_BAAAIZ010000097.1:0-39168 GCF_039526425.1 Streptomyces thermospinosisporus | reverse complement strand
GGCGGCGCGTCCGCGTGGGCGTGGCCGCCGGCGGGGGGCCGCCCGTCCTCGCCCTGCTGCTGTGCCGCGCCGGGCCGCGCGGGGCCGGTGCCGCGGTCGCGGGGGGCGTCGTTGTCGTCCTGCGGGACTCCGGGCACGCCGGGGCCCCAGGGGCGGCCGATGGACTGGGTGTTGGCCCAGGGCGCGGGGGCGCCGCCGGGAAGCGTGGCCGGAGGGTTGCCGCCCCACTGCTCGACCAGCGAGGACCGGGTGAACTCGCCCGATTCGTCGGGAATGTCGTTCGCTACGGGGATGGACCACTGCCCGGTCACGTCGTGGCCCGGCGCGCCGTCCTCGGGGGTGCTCTCGGGGGTGTTCGCGTCGCCGTAGGGCCACTGGCCGGTGGCTCCGGGGTCGTAGCCGTACCCGCCCTGGCCGGAAGCGCCGGAAGCGCCGCCCTGGCCGCCCTGGCCGGACGCGCCGGGCCGGCCGCCCTGGCCGCCCTGGCCGGCCTGCTGCTGAGCGCCGTTCGGCTGGTCCACCGCGTTCGACGCGTCGGGGCTGCTCCACCGGGCGCCGTCCACGGGGGCGCCCGCGCCCGGCACGGACCAGGTACCCGTGGCCGCCGGGTCGGTGCCCGCGGTGGTGGCGGGGGCGACCGTTATCGGTGGCGGCACATAGCCGTGGCCCGGCGCGGCGAGCGGGCTGTCGGCGCCGGACAGCAGGGCGTCGATGCCGCCCTCGGGAAGCTGCACGAAGGCCGTGGCACCGTCGTCGTAGTCGCCCTGCGGCAGCGGGTCCCAGCGGCCGCCGCTGCCGGGCGCGCCCTCGCGGTGCCGGTCTCCGTGCTGGTCGTCGGTCACGACAGCGCCCTCCCCAGTGCTCGTCGGGCCAGCGCGGCGACGGTGCGCCGCAGGTGCAGTACGGCGGGCGGAAGCGGCGGGACCGTGCCGTCCTCGCCGGGGGCGGCGTCCGGGATGCAGGCCGCGGCGACGTACTCCCCGAACGCGCTCAGCGCCTCCGGCACGATGGCGCGGCTGTTGTCCCAGTCGATCAGCTGGGCCACCCACTGCTCGGCCTCCAGGGGGCGCAGCGGCATGGGGGCGATGGCGCCCACCGCGCAGCGCACCCCGCGCCGGGCCGGGTCGAGGACGAGGGCGACGGAGGCGACCGCGCGACCGGGTCCGGTGCGGCCGGTGGCCTTGAGGAAGACCTGGGGCGCGTGCAGCAGCGGCACGCGCACGAAGCCGATGAGCTCACCGGCGCGCAGCATGTCCACCCCGGCCAGCAGGTGCGACACCGGGATCTCGCGGCGGGCGCCGCCCGGGCCCGCGATGATCAGGGTGGCCTCCAGGGCGGCCAGCACCGGCAGCGCGTCGCCGGTGGGCGCGGCGGAGGCGATGTTGCCGCCGAGGGTGCCCGCGTTGCGGATGTGCGGCGGGCCCGCGGCGCGGGCGGCGGCGGCGAGCGCGGGGATGAGGGCGGCGAAGTCGGGGCGGCCCATCCGGGCGTGGGTGAGTCCGGCACCGAGCAGCGCGTGGCCGTCGAGGTACTGCCAGCCGCGGATCTCGCTGATCTTGTTGAGGCCGACCAGCGCGGCGGGCCTGAGCTGCCCGGAGTTGACGGCGGCCATCAGATCGGTGCCGCCCGCGACGGGCACGGCGGCGGGCATGGCCGCGAGCGCCGCCACGGCCTCGTCCAGAGTCGTGGGCAGGGTGACGGCCTGCGCCGCCTGCGGTGCGTGCGTGCTCAAAGCCGGCTGCCCCTTCCCGCTTCCCACCTGGTGTCGCCTGGACCCGCCTGTGTTGCCGTACGGTACGTGCTGACAGGGCGGACGTGGCAACTCTGGCACATCTTGGCAAGCGCCGAAGACGGGGGTCCGCTAGGAGGCGTTCGCCCATCTCGCCACGGACATGGGAGCATTCCGGCCAGAGGGCACAGAAGTGCGAAGGGTGCCCGAATTGACACCTTTTGGCGATGTGCGGGGTGTTTCGCCACCGCAAGGGCGTGCTTGCCGCAAGGAGGTGCCTAGCGCAGGGGCGGTGGCCCGTCGACGGGGCGGCCCAGCACTCCGGGGCGCCGCTGCCAGGGCCGGGGGCCGGTGGGCGGGCGGTAGGCGACGCCGAGGGCGTCGAGCCGCCGGTAGTGGGCGGTCATCCGCCGCTCGAAGCCGGCGAAGTCCCGCTCCTCCGGGGCGGGCAGGCTGCTCCAGGCGACCTCCGCGAAAGCGGCGAGCCGGGGAAAGACCTGGTAGTCGACGCGCTGCTGGTCCTCCATCACCTCTGTCCACACATTGGCCTGGGTGCCCAGCACATGCCGGGCCTCCTCCGCCGTGAGCTCCGGCGGAACCGGTTCAAACCGGTAGACGTCCTCCAGGGTGCGCACGTACCCGATGGGCACGGGCTCGTCGGGGCCCGCGTCCTGACGGTGATCCAGATACACCTGCTGCTCGGGGCACATCACCACGTCGTGCCCGGCACGTGCGGCGGCGATCCCGCCCCGGTATCCGCGCCAGGACGACACCGCGGCGCCTTTCGCAAGACCGCCCTCGAGGATCTCGTCCCAGCCGATGAGCCGGCGCCCGCGCGCGGAGAGCCACTCGTCGAAGTGACCGATGAACCACGCCTGGAGTTCGTCCTCACCGGCGAGTCCCCGTTCCCGGATACGGGCCTGCGCGGCCGGAGACTGCCGCCATTGGTCCTTGGGGCATTCGTCGCCGCCGACATGAATGAACTCGGAGGGGAACAGTTCCAGCACTTCCTCGAACACGCCCTCGTAGAAGCGCAGGGTGTGGTCGGTGGGGGCGAGGACGTTCGGATTGATGCCCCAGGTGTCCCAGACCTTCAGGGAGGCGGTGTCGACGACATCGGTGTTGCCGAGTTCCGGATATGCGGCGATGGCGGCCTGCGAGTGCCCGGGTACGTCGATCTCGGGGACCACCTCGATGTGCCGTTCGGCGGCATAGGCGACGATCTCCCTGATGTCGTCCTGGGTGTAGTAGCCGCCGTGCGGCCGTTCGTCCCACAGGGGCGAGGCCCGGTGTCCGATTTTCGTACGGGCACGCCAGGAACCCACCTCGGTGAGTCTCGGGTGGCGCCGGATCTCGATGCGCCAGCCCTGGTCGTCCGTCAGATGCAGATGCAGCACATTGAGTTTGTGGGCGGCCATCAGATCGAGCTGGCGCAGCACTCCGTCCTTGGGCATGAAGTGCCGGGCCACGTCGAGCATCAGACCGCGCCAGCGGAAGCGGGGCGCATCCTCGATCCTGACGTGCGGCACGGTCCAGACACGGTCGCTGCGGAGCGGCGCCCTGCGGAAGGCGTCGGGGCCGAGGAGCTGCCGCAGCGTCTGGGCGCCGCGGAAGACCCCGGCCGCGGTGCCGCCCTCGATCAGCACGCCGTGCGGGCCGCTGACGAGGCGGTACTCCTCGTCGCCGAGCGCCGCGCCGAGCCGCAGGGCGATGCCGTCGCCCGCGGCGCCGGCGGCCTCCCGCTCCTCGGGCAGCGGCAGTCCGGTGGCCTGGCGGAGCACGCCCGTCAGCCAGCGTCCGACGGCCTCGGCGCCGGGGCCCGCGTACAGCCCCGAGCGCTCGGTCAGCCGCACCTCACCCTGGGAAGGGACGACGGTGCGGGGAGCGGGAACGAGTTCCATGGGGGAACTCGAAGGCGCCGGGGAAGTCGGTGAGGTCACATCAGTCCTTTACCGCGCCGCCGAGTCCGGAGACCAGCCGCCGCTGTACGAGTACGAAGAAGACGAGCACCGGAATGGTCATCACCGTCGACGCCGCCATCACTCCGCCCCAGTCGGGCTCGTCCGGCTTGTAGAAGACCAGCAGCGCCATCGGCAGGGTCGACTGGGAGATGTCACTGATGATGAACGACTTGGCGAACAGGAAGTCGTTCCAGGTGGAGATGAAGGAGAACACGCTCGTGGCGACCAGCCCCGGCAGGACGAGCGGGAAGAGAATCTGCCAGAGAAATCTGGCCCGGCTCGCCCCGTCGATGCAGGCGGCCTCTTCCAGCGCCGCCGGAACGGCCTTCACGAACCCCCGCAGCATCCAGATCGCGAACGGCAGCGAGAAGGCGATGTGCGGCAGGATCAGCGACCACAAGGTGTTCAGCTGCCCGAGATCCCGCATCACGAAGAACAGCGGGATGGTCAGCGCCTCCACGGGCACCATCTGGGCCACCAGAAACATGATCAGCAAGGTGGTGCGCATCCGGAACCGGAAACGCGTCACGGCGGTCGCGGCGAGAAAGGCGATCAGCGCGGAGGCGATCACCACGGCCACCGCCACGACGACACTGTTGAGGAAGTAGCGGCCGAATTCCTGCTGTCCGAACACCCGCCGGAACGAGTCCAGGGTGGGCGACAGCGTCCACGGCCGCGGCTCGGACGACTCGATCTCCCCGGCCGGTTTGAAGGCGCCGAGCACCATCCAGTACAGCGGGAAGGCCACCACCGCGGCGATCACCAGCGCCGAGGCCTCCGCCGCGAGCCGCCACGGACGGCGCACTCGCACACTCGGAAGATTCACAGTTCCTCCCCCTGGCGGCGCACCAGCCGCAGATAGACCAGCGTCACGGCGAGCAGGATCAGCAGCATCACCACGCCGATCGCCGCGCCCAGGCTGTACTGCGAGGACGCGAACGCCTGCTGGTAGGCGTAGACATTGAGCACCAGGTTCTGCCCGGCGATGCCGCCGCCGTTGGTCATCACATAGATCTGGGTGAAGACCTTGAAGTCCCAGATCACCGACTGGATGGTGACCACCACCAGGATCGGCCGCAGCATCGGCGCCAGCACGGACCGCCAGATCCGCCACTGCGAGGCCCCGTCCAGCGCGGCGGCCTCCAGCACCTCCGACGGCACGGCCCGGATGCCGGCGTAGACGGTGACCATCACGAACGGGAAGGAGCACCACACCACTTCGAGCAGCACCAGGAAGAACGCGCTGAACCGCCCGTAGGTCCAGGAGTGGTCGCCGAGGCCGAGCACCCGGTTGACCGGGCCGAAGTCGGGGTCGAAGAGGAACAGCCACACGGTGGAACCGGTGATGGCGGGCGTGGCCCAGGCGCCGAGCGCGGCCAGCATCAGCGCCAGCCGGGGCAGGGCCCGCACCCGGGTGAGCAGCACGGCCAGCGCGCACCCCACCACCAGAGTGCTCACCACACAGACGGCGGCGAACACCACGGTCGCGGACAGCACCTGCCAGAACTGCGGATCGGAGAAGAGCCGCTGGTAGTTGCCCAGCCCCTGGAAGCTGGTCGGCTCCCCGCCGCTGACCTGCGCCTGGGTGTAGTGGAACAGCGAGATCAGGCCGAGCTGGTAGATCGGGTAGGCGAGCAGCCCGCCGAGGACGACGAGAGCGGGCGCGAGATGGAGCCAGGGCCCTGCGGTGCGCCGCCGCACACGGCGCGGGAAGGTGCGCGGAGCACCGCCGCGCACCGGCACCCGCGCCCGCCCGAGCGGCTCGGACTTCACGGGTGCGCTCATCCGGCCGACCCGAACGCCGCGTCCATCTTCTTCGCCGCGTCACCGGAGGCCTCGGTCACGCTCTTCTTGCCGCTGACGATCTCCTGGAACATCGTCGGCAGCACCAGCGAGGAGTCGATCTGCCCCCAGGCCGGGGAGACCGGCACGAACTTCGTCCCCGCCTCGAGGGTCCGGACGAACGGCTTCACGAACGGCTCCTTGGCGGCCACCTGCTCGCGTACATCGGAGAACGTCGGCAGGAAGCCCATCGCCTCGAACAGCTCGCCCTGGGTCTTCTTGGACGCCAGCCGCTTCATCAGGTCGACGGCGAGCGTGCGGTGCGAGGTGGACTTCAGCACCCCGAGGTTGTTCCCGCCCGCGAACGCGGGGGCGACGGACCCGGCCTTCACCCCGGGCAGCGGCATCACCGCGTACTTGCCCTTGACCTTGCCCGCCTCCACGGCCGCGTGGCTGAAGTCGCCGCCGATGGCCATGGCGGCCTTGCCGGAGGCGAACGCGGTCACCGTGTCGTTGCCGCCCATGCCGGCGCACTTGGCGGCCGGGCAGTTGTCGTCGCCGAAGAGCGAGGTGTACGCCTCGATGCCCTTGCGGGCGGCCGGGCTGTCGATGGCGGCGGTGTACGAAGTGCCCGCGCCGCCCGATCCGCCCTGCGCTTCGGCGAGTTCGCCGCCGTGCGCCCAGATGAAGGGCATCGCTCCGTAGGTGTAGGCGCCGCCGACGGCGAGCCCGTACAGCTCCGGCTTCTCGGCGCGGATCTTCTTCGCCGTGGAGATCAGCTCGGCCTGGGTGCGGGGCACCTTCAGGCCGAGCTCCTTGAACACGTCCGTGCGGTAGTACAGGGCGCGCACGCCCACGAAGTACGGCGCGCCGTAGACCTTGCCGCCGACGGTGACCGACTGTCTGGCCGTCGGGTCGGTGTCCTTCGCCTCGTCCCAGGCGCCGAACTCCTTGCTGATGTCGGCCAGTCCCCCGTCCTTCACATAGCCGGCGGTGTCGGTGTTGCCGTACTCGATGAGGTCGGGCGCGGACTTCGGGTCGTTGAAGGCGGCCTTGATGCGCTGGGCGCGAGTCTCGACGGGGATGTACTCGACGGTGACGTCGGTGCCCTTGTGCGCCTTCTCGAACTCGGCCACGACGCGGTGGACGACCTGCTCCTTGGGCTTGTTGTTGACCTCCTGGAAGAGCCAGACGCGCAGCGTCCCGGACTTCTCGTCCTTGCCGGAGGAGGTGTCGCCGGAGGTCTGGGGGGCGCAGGCGGCGGTGGCGACGAGGGCCGCGAGCGCGACGAGGCGGACGGACAGCTTCATGGAGTGCTCCTCCGATGCGTTGCAACATGCGCAATGACGGTTTCGCTGTGCACAACACCTCGGAGGCTAGGGACGCGTGAACCACGCCACAAGAGGTGGACCAGAGGTCTCAACCACTCTGTGACCGGCCGACGCATCCTGTGCAACCCAGGGCCGACAGGAGAGGCCTCAGGGCGCAGGCCGGCGCGAGAGGCCTCAGGACACGGGCGGAGGGAGAGCCCCGGACGCACGAAGGCCCCCGGGGGCGCGCATCAGCGCACCCTCGGGGGCCTCGAGGCCTGACCGGCCCGGCGGCGCGGCGGCTACTTGTCGCCCTTGCCGCCCTTGCCGTTGTCGTCCCCGGAACCCATGGAGTCGTAGATCTCCTTGCACATGGGACAGACGGGGTACTTCTTCGGATCGCGGCCGGGCACCCAGACCTTGCCGCACAGCGCCACGACGGGCGTGCCGTCGAGGGCGCTCGCCATGATCTTGTCCTTCTGGACGTAGTGGGCGAAGCGCTCGTGGTCACCGTCGCCGTGGGAGGTCTGCGGCGTCGGCTCGACGAGGGTCCCCGTACCAGTCCCGCGCTCGGGCTCAAGAGTGCTCATAGAGCCCAGGGTACTGAAGCACACCCGCTTCAGTTGAGCGTCGGGTCGTCCGGATAGGTCGCGACCATGGCGAGTTCGCTGCGCTGGCGGCGCAGCACCTCGCGCCACAGCCGCTCCGGGGACGGGGAGGACACGTCGCCGGGCTCCGACTCGACGACGTACCAGGCGCCGTCGGCCAGCTCCTCCTCCAGCTGACCGGGGCCCCATCCGGCGTATCCGGCGAAGATGCGCAGGGAGCCGAGCGCGGAGGCGAACAGCTCCGGCGGGGCCTCCAGGTCGACCAGTCCGATCGCGCCGTGCACCCGGCGCCAGCCGAGCGGTGCCGCCTCGGCGTCCGCGTCGCCGGGGACCACGGCGACGCCGAGGGCCGAGTCGAGGGAGACCGGCCCGCCCTGGAAGACGACTCCGGGTTCGCCTGTCAGGTCGGCCCAGCCCTCCAGGATGTCCCCCACGTCGACGGGGGTCGGGCGGTTGAGGACGACACCGAGCGAGCCCTCCTCGTCGTGGTCGAGGAGAAGCACCACCGCGCGGTCGAAGTTCGGGTCCGCCAGGGCGGGGGTGGCCACGAGCAGCCGCCCTGTGAGCGAGGACACCTCGGTCATGCCAGACATGATCCCGCATCTTCGCCGCGCGTGGGGAGGCAATGCGGGTACGGGAGTGAACGCAGCTCAGGGGGGACGGAAGCACCCCCGGCGCACGGGGCCGGCCGGTGACCGCTCGCACACGCCGGAGAACGGTTCGTGTTGTGACAGATCCATGACGTGGCTGGTCCGTACTCGGGCTTACAGAAGGGGGGTGGAGGGCGATTAGTCTTTCCCTCCTGGCCCCCGACCCACTCCACGGAACGCGAGATTCATGACCGTCAACGGCGCTGATGACGTACTGCTTGTCCACGGCGGAACCCCGCTGGAGGGCGAGCTCCGTGTCCGCGGTGCGAAGAACCTCGTACCGAAGGCCATGGTGGCCGCGCTGCTCGGCAGCGCCCCGAGCCGGCTGCGCAATGTTCCGGACATTCGTGACGTCCGCGTCGTACGGGGGCTGCTGCAGCTGCACGGGGTGACGGTCCGGCCCGGGGACGAGCCGGGCGAGCTGGTGATGGACCCGACGTCCGTGGAGAGCGCGAACGTCGCCGACATCGATGCCCACGCCGGCTCCTCGCGCATCCCGATCCTCTTCTGCGGCCCGCTGCTGCACCGGCTGGGGCACGCTTTCATCCCGGGTCTGGGCGGCTGCGACATCGGCGGCCGGCCGATCGACTTCCACTTCGACGTGCTGCGCCAGTTCGGCGCCACCATCGAGAAGCGCGCCGACGGCCAGTACCTGGAGGCCCCGCAGCGGCTGCGCGGCACCAAGATCCGGCTGCCGTACCCGTCGGTCGGCGCCACCGAGCAGGTGCTGCTGACGGCCGTCCTCGCGGAGGGCGTCACCGAGCTGTCCAACGCGGCGGTGGAGCCGGAGATCGAGGACCTGATCTGCGTGCTGCAGAAGATGGGCGCCATCATCGCGATGGACACCGACCGCACCATCCGGGTCACCGGTGTGGAGAAGCTCGGCGGCTACACCCACCGCGCCATTCCCGACCGCCTGGAGGCCGCCTCCTGGGCGTCCGCGGCGCTGGCGACCGAGGGCAACATCTACGTCCGCGGCGCCCAGCAGCGCTCGATGATGACGTTCCTGAACACCTACCGGAAGGTCGGCGGCGCCTTCGAGATCGACGACGAGGGCATCCGCTTCTGGCACCCGGGCGGCCAGCTGAAGTCCATCGCGCTGGAGACGGACGTGCACCCCGGCTTCCAGACCGACTGGCAGCAGCCGCTGGTGGTCGCCCTGACCCAGGCCACGGGCCTGTCCATCATCCACGAGACGGTCTACGAGTCCCGGCTGGGCTTCACCAGCGCGCTCAACCAGATGGGCGCCCACATCCAGCTCTACCGCGAGTGCCTGGGCGGCTCCGACTGCCGCTTCGGCCAGCGCAACTTCCTGCACTCGGCGGTGGTCTCGGGCCCCACCCCGCTGCAGGCCGCCGACCTCGTCATCCCGGACCTGCGGGGCGGCTTCTCGTATCTCATCGCCGCCCTCGCCGCCCAGGGCTCCAGCCGGGTGCACGGCATCGGGCTGATCAACCGGGGCTACGAGAACTTCATGGAGAAGCTGGTGGAGCTCGGCGCGAAGGTGGAGCTGCCGGGCAAGGCGCTCGGCTGACACCCGCGCACACGAACGCCGATGGGGCGGTCACCCGGACTCGGGTGACCGCCCCACCGGCGTTTGCCGAAGCACCCTGACGGGGCGCCGGATGCGCGCCGCCGGTCGCGTGGACCGGCGGCCGCCCGGGGCGCCCGGCCAGACTCTGCTCGGGTGCCCTTACTTGCCCTTGGCCGCGTCCTTCAGCTTGGAGCCCGCCGAAACCTTCACGCTGTACCCGGCCGGGATCTGGATCGGCTCACCCGTCTGCGGGTTGCGAGCCGTACGAGCGGCGCGGTGGGTCCGCTCGAAGGTCAGAAAGCCGGGGATGGTGACCTTCTCGTCGCCCTTGGAGACGACATCGCCGACGATGTCGGCGAACGCGGCCAGCACGGCGTCGGCGTCCTTGCGGGTCACCTCGGCGCGGTCGGCCAGCGCGGCCACCAGCTCACTGCGGTTCATGTTGTTACTCCCGTGTTCTTCTTGCCGTTGAGGCGTGCCACGCGGCGGGGCCGCATGTCGGGCACGGCCAAGCCGATGCTGCCAGGGTTCTCGGTGAGGCCCCGGACCCGGGTCCGACGTCGAACCCTCGCGCCCAGGGAGGCATCCTGCCTCCACCTGCGGCGGGAAAGCCAATCCGGCACCCGCAGGAGGCGTGAGAACACTCGTGAGTGTCACACGCAGGCCCAGGTCCCTGCCGCCGGGATCAGCCCGCTGACGCGGGGTCACCACCGTCGGCGAGGTGCCGCAGACCTCCTGCGACCTGATCCGAACGGCAGGCCCTGGTCGCCACACTAGAGGGCGGCCAGGACCCTGAGGTTCCACGACGCGCCGTTTCCGCACGCCGTGGCGCTCCTCACAGCCGGTCAGCACCGCTCTCCCGCGCTTTCCCGCGCTTTCCCGCGGTCCGGCACCGTGTTCCCACGATCCGGCGGGGTACACCCGCGGGTCAGGGCCTGGCTCCGGTGGTCACGGGTGCTCGTCAGGGGTGGGCGGCGGCGCCGGCCGCCTTGGCGGCGTCCCGCACCGCTCCGGCGACCGCGCCCGCGACCTTTTCGTTGAAGACGCTGGGGATGATGTAGTTCGGGTTCAGCTCGTCCTCGGTGACGACGTCCGCCAGCGCCTTGGCGGCGGCCAGCATCATCTCCGTATTGACGGTGCGGGACTGCGCGTCCAGCAGGCCGCGGAACACGCCCGGGAACACCAGCACGTTGTTGATCTGGTTCGGGAAGTCCGAGCGTCCGGTGGCCACAACGGCCGCCGTCTGACGGGCGATTGCCGGGTCGACCTCGGGGTCCGGGTTCGCGAGCGCGAACACGATGGCGTCGTCGGCCATGGCGGCGACGTCGGAGGCGTCCAGGACGTTCGGGGCGGAGACGCCGATGAAGACGTCCGCGCCGCGCACGGCCTCCTTCAGGGTGCCGCTGAGGTTCTCGGGGTTGGTGTTGCCGGCGATCCAGCTCAGCGCCGAGCCGGGGGCGGCGTCGACGAGGTCCTCGCGGCCGGCGTGCACCACGCCGTGGATGTCGGCCACCACGGCGTTCTTGACGCCGGCGGCGAGCAGCAGTTTGAGGATGGCGGTGCCGGCCGCGCCGGCACCGGACATCACCACACGGATGCTCTCGATGGACTTCTGAGTGACCCGCAGGGCGTTGGTGAGGGCGGCGAGGACGACGATGGCGGTGCCGTGCTGGTCGTCGTGGAAGACGGGGATGTCCAGGGCCTCGCGCAGCCGCGCCTCGATCTCGAAGCAGCGCGGGGCGGAGATGTCCTCGAGGTTGATGCCGGCGAAGCCGGGGGCAATGGCCTTGACGATCTCGACGATCGCGTCGGTGTCCTGGGTGTCCAGGCAGATCGGCCAGGCGTCGATGCCGGCGAAGCGCTTGAACAGGGCGGCCTTGCCCTCCATCACGGGCAGCGCGGCCCTGGGGCCGATGTTGCCCAGGCCCAGCACCGCGGAGCCGTCCGTCACCACCGCGACGGAGTTGCGTTTGATGGTGAGCCGGCGGGCGTCGTCGGGGTTCTCGGCGATCGCCATGCAGACCCGGGCCACGCCGGGCGTGTAGATCATGGAGAGGTCGTCACGGTTGCGGATGGGGTGCTTGGACGCCATCTCGATCTTGCCGCCGAGGTGCATCAGGAACGTACGGTCGGAGACCTTGCCGAGCGTGACGCCCTCGATCCGGCGGAGCTGCTCGACGATCTGCTCGGCGTGCGCGGTCGAGGTGGCGGCGATGGTGACGTCGATGCGGAGCTTCTCATGTCCGGACGCGGTGACGTCGAGGCCGGTGACCGAGCCTCCGGAGGACTCCACGGCCGTGGTGAGCTGCGAGACGGCCGTTCCGCTCGCGGGCACCTCCAGCCGAATGGTCATCGAGTAGGAGACGCTGGGCGCCGTTGCCATGGCCGACTTCCTCTGCTTTCACCGTGTCGCTCTGTTGTGCCGTCCGATCGTCGCACCTACCGCTGAGTACGCGGTAACCACCTCGGATTGCGGACGTTTTGTTCACAGGCATGCGCGACCGCACTTCCTGTTACCGGAAACAGAATTTCACCATACGAGAGGCGTTGGGGCGACGAAAGAGGCCCCCGTCACTCTCGCGACGCGGGCCTCTCGGACGTTCATGACACCGACCCGCCATGCTCGCCTCGCGGCAAGTGGTCGCTCGAAGCGACGAAGGTTGGGCCCGGGGGCTTGGATCGAGCCGGTGTCACGCCCAGGCTAACAAACGGATCGCGCGGGGCCATTCCCACGCGGGGCGGCGGTCCCCCCGGTTGCTTCCGTGGGCCCCCGCTGCGGCCCCGGAGCTGATCCTGGGTTCAGCACCGCGGCAGAGCCCCGGTCAAGTCCCGCAGCAGATCCTCTGTTCCGTTGTTTCAGTCCCGCAGCAGGTCGGGCACGCCCGCCGCGTCCGGCTCGTCGCGCCCGTCCGACACCACCGTCAGCTGCTGCGTGGCACGGGTCAGGGCGACGTACAGCACGCGCAGGCCGGCCGGGGACTCGTCGGCGATCTCGGCCGGGGAGACGACGACCGTGGCGTCGTACTCCAGGCCCTTGGCCTCCAGGCTGCCGAGCGCCACCACCCGGTCGCCGAGACCCCCGAGCCAGCGCCGGGCCTCGGCGCGGCGCTGCATGGCGACGACCACGCCGACCGTGCCGTCCACCCGCTCAAGCAGCCGGGCGGCCTCCGCGCGCACGGTGGCGCCCAGATCGCCGTCCACCACGGCGAACCGCGGCTTCACGCCGGTGGAGCGCACCGCGCGCGGCGCCCGTGAGCCGGGCATGGCGAGGGCGAGCACCTTCGACGCCAGATCGGCGATCTCGGCCGGGTTGCGGTAGTTCACCGTGAGCTCGAAGCGGCGGCGCGGGCGGCTGCCGAGCGCCTCGTCGCGGGCGTGCGCGGCCTCGTCCGGGTCGGACCAGGACGACTGCGCCGGGTCCCCGACGATCGTCCAGGTGGCGTGCCGGCCGCGGCGGCCGACCATCCGCCACTGCATGGGCGTGAGGTCCTGCGCCTCGTCGACGATGACGTGGGCGTACTCGACACGCTCCTGGGCCAGCCGTTCGGCCCGCTCGCGCTGGGTCTCCTCGCGCACCGGCATCAGCTCCTCCAGGCCGGTGAGCTGGTCCAGCGGGTCGATCTCGCGCTTCTTGCGGGGCCGGGGCGGGGTGCCGAGGATCGCCTGCAGCTCGTCCAGCAGGGCGATGTCGTGCACCGACCAGCCGTCCCGGCGCAGCGAGCGGGCCACCCTGCGGGCCTCGCCCTGGTCGAGGATGCGCCGCGACCAGCGGACCAGGCGCCGCTCGTCCGCCATGGCGTCCAGCACGGCTGCCGGGGTCAGCTCGGGCCACCAGGCGTCGAGGAAGGCGATGAACTCGTCCTCCGAGGTGACGTCCTCGTCGAAGGAGGAGCGCAGCTCGGCGGCGAGCTCGGGGTCGGTGTGCCGGTTCGCGGCGCCGGAGCGCTCCCACAGGGCGTCCAGGAGCAGCCTGCGGGCGCGCGGGCGCAGCAGGTTCACCGGTGCCGTGCCGCCGAGTGCGGTGCGCCGGATCCGCTCCAGCTCCCCGGCCTGAAGCTCCAGGCGGCGGCCGAAGGCGACGACCCGCAGCCGCGCCGGTGAATCGTTCAGCTCCAGCGCTCCGCGGGCGGCCTTCCGCAGCACCTTCAGCATGCGGTACGAGCCCTTGACCCGGGCCACGGACGGGGAGTCGTAGAGGGTGGCCTCGGCGCCGTCGACGAGGGAGCCGAGGGCCCGGATCGCCACCTGGCCCTCCTCGCCCAGGGAGGGCAGCACGCCCTCGGTGTAGGCGACC
Source organism: Streptomyces thermospinosisporus (assembly GCF_039526425.1). Classification (NCBI taxonomy): domain Bacteria; kingdom Bacillati; phylum Actinomycetota; class Actinomycetes; order Kitasatosporales; family Streptomycetaceae; genus Streptomyces; species Streptomyces thermospinosisporus. Next base: position 25,300 of record NZ_BAAAIZ010000097.1, on the reverse strand, counting down.
AGCAGGGGCGTGGGCGAGACGATCAGGATGCCGCCCGCGTACCGGCGCCGGTCCTGGTAGAGCAGGTAGGCGGCGCGGTGCAGGGCGACGGCGGTCTTGCCGGTGCCGGGGCCGCCCTCGACGTAGGTGACCGAGGCGGCGGGGGCGCGGATCACCTGGTCCTGCTCGGCCTGGATGGACGCCACGATGTCCCGCATGGTGTGGGTGCGGGCCTGGCCGAGCGCGGCCATCAGGGCGCCGTCGCCGATGACGGGCAGCTCCCGGCCGTTCAGGGACGCCTTGAGCTCGGGGCGCATCAGGTCGTCCTCGACCCCGAGGACGCGGCGGCCCTTGGAGCGGATGACCCGGCGGCGCACCACCCGGCCGGGGTCGACCGGGGTGGACCGGTAGAAGGGCGCGGCGGCTGGGGCGCGCCAGTCGATGACCAGCGGGGCGTAGTTCTCGTCGAGGACGCCGATGCGGCCGATGTGCAGGGTCTCGGCGATGTCGGCGGTGTTGTCGGGGCGGACGGCGCCCTCGGCGGGCTCCACGGCGGTGTAGGCGCCGTCCGGGCCCTTCTTGCCGTCCTTGCCGCGCAGGAGATCGATCCGGCCGAAGAGGAAGTCCTCGTACTCGCTGTTCAGCCGGTTCAGGTGGAGGCCCGCGCGGAAGACCTGGGCGTCACGCTCGGCGAGCGCGCCGGGCGTGCCGACCTGGCCGCGCTGGGCGGCGTCGCGCATGAGGAACTCGGCCTCGTGGATCTTCTCCTCGAGGCGTCGGTACACCCGGTCCAGGTGTTCCTGTTCGACGCGGATCTCGCGGTCGCGTACGGAGTCGTGAACGACCGCGGTTTCCTGCTGAGCCTGAGCGGCCACCGGGCCCCCTTCTGACGTGCTGGGCAGCCGTCAACCGTACGCGAAGGGGGCCGGGCGAGGCTACGGCGGCGGCTGAGCCTGTCGTTCGGATCAGCCCGCGGACGGGGTCGGCGCCGGCAAGCCGCCCGTCGATGTCCCGCAGGCTGATCCGGACGAAAAGGCCCTACGCGTCGATCTCCACGATCTTCTCCCCGCCGAAGGTCATGATCTCGAAGTGGTCGATCTGGTTCGGATCGAAGGAGGCGCCGCCCTGGACGTACAGCGGCTGCTTGGCCTTGTCGGTCTTGGCGTCGGGCAGGCCGTAGCCCCAGTCCGGGACGGACCAGGAGGTGACCGTCTCCCGCTCGCCGTTCTTGCCGACGGCGATCAGCGAGCACTTCTCCGGACCCTTGACGTTCTTGATCTCCACGACCGCGGCGGTGCCCCAGTCCTTCTTCTGCAGGGCGACGGTCGCGGCGACCTTGGTGGAGGGGTCGGTGGCCGTGATCTTGTCGGGGATCAGGTCGAAGGCTTCCTTGGCCGGGTTCGCCGAGAGCGTGGTGCTGGTGCCCCCGCCGCCCGGGCCGGAGTCGCCGCCGTTGCTGGTGGCGACGGCCACGAACGGGCCGCTGACGATCAGGGCGCCCGCGGCGGCCACCATGTAGAAGTTGCGGCGGCGCTTCTTGGCGCGGCGCTCGGCGACCTCGTCGATCAGCTTCTCCACCACGCGCGGGGACGGCTTGGCGGAGAGCGACTCGCCGATGGAGGGGGTGCCCGCCCCGGGCAGGTCCGCGAGCGCGGCCAGCATCGGTTCCATGCCGGCGAGTTCGTCGAGCTGCTGGGCGCACCATTCGCAGCCCGCGAGATGCATCTCGAAAGCGCTTGCTTCGGAGTCGTCGAGGATACCGAGGGCGTAGGCGCCGACGGTCTCGTGCTCGTTCGGCACCGGTGTCCCCTTCATGGGACCAGACATACCCGCACCACCCGCGCCGAATCCCCGGTTTCCCCCGTACACACTCATCACGCCGTCACCCCCCGCTCCTCCAGTGCCAGCTTCATCGAACGCAGGGCGTAGAACACCCTGGAGCGGACGGTGCCGCTGGGTATGCCGAGCGTCTCTGCCGCCTCGTTGACGGTACGCCCTTTGAAGTACGTCTCGACGAGCACCTCCCGGTGAGCCGGGGTCAGGTCGTCGAGCGCGTCCGACAGCGTCATCAGCCACAGCGCCTTGTCGATCTCGTCCTCCGCGGGGATGACCTCCAGCGGCGACGGATCGACCTCCTGCGGCCGGGCCTGCCGGCTGCGGTGGCCGTCGATGACGATGCGCCGGGCGACCGTCACCAGCCAGGGGCGTACCGAACCGGTCGCCCGATTGAGCTGACCGGCGTTCTTCCAGGCACGGATGAGCGTTTCCTGCACGACGTCCTCGGCGCGTTGCCGGTCTCCGGCGACCAGCCGCAGCACATAGGCGAGCAGGGGGCCGGCATGCTCGCGGTACAGAGCACGCATCAGCTCCTCGTCAGGTTCCGAGGGCTGTGAGGACATGCGATGTCGGGCCCTCGATCCACGTTCATTGGCCACGGCCGCATCCTTGCGCACGCCCACCTCCGGTGTCCGGGGGATCCCCCAGTCGGTCGCTCGACAAGCGGTACGTGCAGGGGGCGTTGGATGTTCAACGCGAGGTGACAGTTTTCTCAGGGGTGACGTGACGAGCAGGACATGCGGCCACATTCCCCCCGTTCTCTCTCTGCATTTCCGGCACAACAGGGGGATGGGCGGGCTTACCCGTACCCCAAGGCAACCAAACTTCGTGTAACCGAAATCACCTGCGGAATTTTCCGGAAGGCCTGCCAGAGAAGGAACATAACGGCCATTCAGGTCCGGGTGAGTGCCGCGCGGCGCCGGTGCCGGGCCACGCGTTCCCGGTTCCCGCAGACCTCACTGGAGCACCAGCGCCTCCTGCGTCCCCGTGAGGTGTCGACGTACACGATGGGGCAGTTGTCGCCCTCGCACTGCCGCAGACTCGCCCGCGCCACCGGGTCGGTGAGCAGGTCCACCGCGTCCCGCGCGACCGCCGCCAGCAGTGCGGCGAGCCCCGGCGGTGCGTCCAGGCACCGCACCAGCGCGCCGTCGTCGCCGGGCACCGCGCACGGGGCGGGCGGTGCCGCACGGGCCAGGTCGTTGACCCGGGAGAGCGCGCGGTCCCATGAGGCGCTGCCGGGCGCCGGCCGGCCCCGGACCAACGGGCCGAGGCAGCCGCGCAGTTCACGGAAGGCGGCCGGCCAGGAGGGATCGGCGTGCGCCAGCGAGGTGCCGGGCGGCACCAGACCGGACCCGGTGATCCAGGCGCGCAGCACCTCCGGCGAGCCCAGCCGCTCCACCGGATGCGTGGTGGCGAGGAGGTCCAGACAGATCCGCCCGGTGTCGAACCGCAGCTCGTACGCCTGCGCCGCCGTGGAGGTTCCCAGCGCCATGTTCCCGTCACCGCCTAGGTGCACCCCGGTCGTGTGAGGGCCGGTGGGATGCGTGGAGGAGCCCAGAGCAACCGTTCTCCCTACAGTGCCCGCCCGCCGCCGCGCCCGGAACCCCTCCAGCCGCTTCGCCTGCACGCCGGGTACTCCTGGGCCCACTTCGCCCAGGCGTCCGCGCAGTACGCCCGGACGTCCGCGTACTTGGCCTAGGCGTCCGCGTACTTGGCCTCCGCGTGCGGGTCCAGGGCCAGGCGGTAGCCGCGCTTGACGACCGTCTGGATGAGCCTGGGGGTGCCGAGCGCGTTGCGCAGCCGGGCCATGGCGGTCTCCACGGCGTGCTCGTCGCGGCCCGCGCCGGGCAGGGTGCGCAGCAGGTCCGCGCGGGAGACGACCCAGCCGGGGCGGCGGGCCAGGGCGCGCAGCAGCGACATCCCGGCCGGCGGCACGGGCCGCAGATCGCCGTCCACCAGGGCCGCGTGGCCGCGGATCTCCAGCTGGTGCCCGGCGACCGGCAACGAGCGGGCGCGGGCAGGGAGTTCCTGGCAGAGCAGCTGCACCAGGGGGCCGAGCCGGAAGCGGTCCGGCTGCACGGTGTCCAGGCCGCGCGCCTGCAGCGGCAGCACGGTGACCGGGCCGACGCAGGCGGGCAGCACGTCGTGGGAGAGCGCGGCGAGCACCTCGTCCAGCAGGCCGCGGTGCTCCGCCCGGGACAGCAGGGACGCGGCGGCGGGTGCGCTGGTGAAGGTCACCGCGTCCAGGGTGCGGGCCACGGTCGCGTCCAGCAGGCGGTCGACCGGACCGAGGTCCTCCGGCGGGAGCCAGCGGTAGACCGGCACGCCCACCACCTCCGCTCCCCCGGCCCGCAGCGCCTCGACGAAGCCGGGCAGCGGCTCGCCGTGCAGCTGGACCGCGACGCGCAGCCCGTCGACGCCCTCCTCGAGCAGCCGGTCGAGCACCTCGGCCATCGACTCCGAGGCCGGTGACCACTCCTCGGTCAGCCCGGCCGCCCGGATCGCGCCCTTCACCTTCGGGCCGCGGGCGAGGATCCGCACCCCGCGCAGCCGCGCCAGCAGATCCTCGCCGATCCCCCAGCCGTCGGCGGCCGACACCCAGCCGCGGAAGCCGATCGCCGTGGTGGCCACCGCGATGTCCGGCGCCTGCTGGATGATCTCCTTGGTGGCGGCCAGCAGTTCGCTGTCGTCGGCCAGCGGCACGATGCGCAGGGCGGGGGCGTGCAGCACCGCGGCCCCGCGGCGCTGCAGCAGCGCACCGAGCTCGTCGGCGCGGCGCGCGGCGGTCACGCCCACGGTGAAGCCCGCGAGGGGCCCGTGGTCCGGTCGCTGTGGTTCGTCGTACATGGCTCTCGTCCCGCTCGAGTCGGCGTGCTGCGTGAGGCGCGGCTCCGCCTCCATGCCGAACGAGCCTGTCAATGATCCGTGACAGGCTCGGTTCGGCTCGATGTCACCCGTGTTACGTCACACCTCGGCGTAGCTGAGCTGCGGCTTCTCCTCGGTGGCCGGGCTCGTGGTGATCGTCCGGGCCGGCCGGCGGCGAAGGTATACGGACCAGGTGACCACGAAGCAGACCGCGTAACACGCGAGGAAGGCGACGAAGGCACCGGTGCCGGAGCCGTAGGAGAGGAAGGACTGGCGGAAGGCCAGGTTGATGCCGACCCCGCCGAGCGCGCCCACCGCTCCGATCAGCCCCATGGACGCCCCCGACAGCCGCCGCCCGTAGGCCGCGGCCTCCTCATCGCGCAGCCCCTTGGCCAGTGCCTTGGCCTGGAAGATGCCGGGGATCATCTTGTACGTCGAGCCGTTGCCGAGGCCGGTCAGCACGAACAGCACCACGAAGGCCACGGTGAACAGCGCCAGCGACTTCTGCATGGACGCCGCGATCAGCACCGCGGTGGCCGCGCCCATGGCGACGAAGGTGTAGAGAGTGATCCGGGCGCCGCCGTACCGGTCGGCGAGCCGCCCGCCGACCGGGCGGATCAGCGAGCCGAGGAGCGGGCCGATGAAGGTGACGTACGCGGCCTGCAGCGGGGTGCGGCCGAACTGGGTGGTCAGCACCTGCCCGAAGGCGAAGCTGTAGCCGATGAACGAGCCGAAGGTGCCGATGTAGAGGAAGGACATGATCCAGGTGTGCGCGTCCTTCGAGGCCTCCTTGGCGGCCCCGGTGTCGTTCCTCACCGAGGCGATGTTGTCCATGTGGCGCGCGGCGAGCACGGCGGCGACGACGATCAGCGGGATGTAGAGGCCGAGCAGCACCCGCGGCCCGCCGCTCGCGCCGATGATGGCCAGCGCGGCGATCTGGATGACCGGGACGCCGATGTTTCCGCCGCCCGCGTTCAGACCCAGCGCCCAGCCCTTCTTCCGCAGCGGGAAGAAGGCGTTGATGTTGGTCATGGAGGAGGCGAAGTTGCCGCCGCCGATGCCGGCCAGCAGGCCGACCAGCATGAAGGTGGAGAAGGAGGTGCCCGGCTCCATCACGGCGAACGCGGCGGCGGTGGGCACCAGCAGCGCGGCGGCGGAGACGACGGTCCAGTTCCGGCCGCCGAAGATCGCCACGGCGAAGGTGTAGGGGATGCGGACCACCGCGCCGACCAGCGTCACCATCGACGTCAGCAGGAACTTGTCGGCGGGGCTCAGCCCGTACTCGGGGCCCATGAAGAGCACCAGCACGGACCACATGGTCCACACCGAGAAGCCGATGTGCTCGGACAGCACGGAGAAGCAGAGGTTGCGGCGGGCCATCTTCTCGCCGGTGGTCCTCCAGAAGGTCTCGTCCTCCGGATCCCAGTGCTGGATCCAGCGGCCTGGTGCTGTCATGACGCCTCCACGTTCTCCGGGGTGCGGACGGTGCCGCTCGGGGCTGGTCCCGCGTCCCGAAGGTAGGGAGGTGGCGTTTCCGGTCTGTGGCACCCGGTGACCGGGAGGGAACTTTGCTCTCACCCTGGTAAGGGGCGGGATGAGAGGTTTCCGCCACCGGGCGCCGGCACCCGGTGAGGCCCGGCCGGTGCGTCAGCCCTGCGGGGGCTGCCAGTGGGGGTTCTGCTGGGGCGGCTGGGGCTGCGGCTGCCCGCCGTACTGGGGCTGGGGGTACGGCTGCGGCGGCGGAGCCTGCTGCGGGTACTGGGGGTAGGGGGCGGCGGCCGGCGCGGGCGTCTGCGGCTGCTGGGGCTGGGGCTGGGGGTACGGAGGCTGCCGGCCGTACGGGGTCTGCTGCCCGTACGAGGGCTGCGGCGCCTGGCCGTACTCCGGCTGCTGCTGGGGGAACTGGGGCTGCTGCCCGCCGTACTGGGGCTGCTGCCCGCCGTACTGCTGCTGCGGGTACAGCTGCTGCTGGGCGAACGGGTTGCCGTGACCGGGGAGTTGTCCGCCCGGCGGCAGATGGCGCAGGCGCCCGGTCTCGTCGGTGACCTGGACGAACCCGGCGGCCTGGAGCCGGGCCGCGAACTTGGCGTTGCGGCGCCGGGTGACGACGAATCCGACGGCGAGGATGCTCATCAGGAAGGCCCAGAACAGAGCGCCCCAGAGCAGCCCGTCACCCCCGCTCTTGAGAGCCACGGCCACCGCACCGACGGTGGTGCCGATCGCCCCGTAGAGCATCCGCTTCTCTGCGCTCTTGCCGGTGAGGTCGAAGTTGATGCGGGCCTTGAGCAGCTCCAGCGCGTCCGGCACGACGGGCGGCAGCGACACCCCGTCGCCGGCGTTCGGGTACTGCGCCCAGTTCTGCGCGGCCCGTGCCCGCGCCTGGGGCGAGGGGTCCGGCACGAGCAGCATCACCAGCGAGGAGTTGTTGTACCCGCCCGTGCGCACATCGGCGTACTCGTACCCGAACTGCTGGGCGATGAAGGCGAGCCTGGCGAGCGTCTTCACGGAGGCCATGGGGCTGGTGACCTCCACCGGCTCCCCGCTCGCCATCGCGCGCAGCATGTTCTGTATCCGCCGTTTGCTCATCCCCGCCCGCCCCCGTTTCGCCTTGAGCCACTCAGGCCGCGTGCTTCCGCAGCGCGGTGCAGTGTTCCACACGCCCTGCGCCGGAGACACCTCGGCCCTACGGGGTGTCCGGGTTGCCGTAGTCGGGCAGCGGCTGCGCAAGGTGGCCGGCCACCCGGGCCAGCCAGGCGGCGGGGGTGTACGGCTCCGGCGGGTCGACCTCCATGCCCAGTTCGGCGACGGCCAGGGCGTAGTCGGCCTCGTCGAGATCGAGGGCGAGCAGTTCGTGCAGCTCGCCGACGAGCCGGGCGACGAGCCGCGGGTCGGTGGTGGCGCGGTAGTCGGCGACGGCCGCCTCGTGGTCCGCGAACTCGTCCGGCATGTCCTGCGAGAACCAGCCGCCGAGGAACTGGCCCAGCTCAGGGAAGCGGGCGTGCCACTCCCAGTGGGTGGCCGGTGTGGCTGGCGGCGGCACCTCGCCGTTGTCGATGCTGCGCCTGATGTGATCGGCCAGATGGAACAGCCACTGCTGAACCTGCCCCTCGGGCAGGCCCACGTCGGGGATGGCGTAGAACTCCCCCAGCCGCAGCCGGAGCCGTCCCGGCGGGTTCTCGGCATACTCCCGCAGCTGCCGTTCCGCGACGGCCAGCGCCCAGGGCCGGGTGTGCCAGGTGTGCCTGAGGTACGCCGTGAGGGCCTGGCCGGGTGCGTCCGCGGTGTCGTCCGCGGTCTGCCCGGTGTAGGCACGCATCACATGGTCCAGTTCGCCGTAGCGGCGGTCGTGTTCGAGGGGGCTCAGGGGCACTGCGATCGGCCTTACAGGTAGACGGGGAAGGTGGCGTGGACGACGAAGCCGTGCGGGGCGGAGGGCTCCCGCCGGAGCACGACCCGCGCGGCACGCACGTCGACCGGGTCCCGGCCCGCCAGCATCATCCCCTTCAGCAGCACCCGGCCCACCGGTTCGGTCCGTGACGGCCAGGACGCCTCGATGGTCAGGCGCGGCCGGGTGCCCTGAGCGAGCCAGCGGTGGATGAGCTGCTCGTTGGCGGTGACGACCTGCTGCGTGGCCCACTGGGCGGTCTCACGGTCGGGGTAGGTGGCGGACCGGTTCACGGATGGCATGACGGAAGGACCTCGGGGGCTGGCGGGTCAGGGCTGGGGGACGTGCTCTCGCCGCATGTGCTCGTTCACGGCGTCGAGGAATTCACGAAGGGTTTCCGGGGTCGCCCAGAAAACGACGGAGGAAAGATTCTCCTTCATTTCCTGCTCCCCCGGGAAGAGCACGAGTGCGGTCTGCGCCTCGGCGGCCATGGGGGACAGGAATTCGGCACAGTAGGGGTGCTCGCTGGCGATGCAGGCCTCGACGGCGTCCCGGATGTTTTCGTACTCCCCCTCATAGAGGGGTCTCGACCCACCCTTCGTCGTCCGCGGTTCCGTAGCCGCCGGCGTCCGGGTACATCCTGAGATCCTCGAGGAGGCTCTTGGCGCCCTTGTCCATGGGGTCTGCTGGGCGGCGACCCCGGACGAGACCCGGTGCAGATCGGACGGCTTGACGTCGATCGTCCCGCTCTGCCCGCCCGGCCCGGCCGCCGGAGCTCCCGGTCCGGCCATCAGCGCGCTCCCCAGCCCCGCAGCACGGCCTGGTGCACGGCCGTGTAGTTGACGTGGCTGTTGGTGGCGCATTCGTGCAGCCACTTCTGCGCAGCCTGCAGGTCCTGCGCCGAACGGTCCCACTCGTCCAGCTTGTCGACGAAGACCTCCCGGGCCTCGCCCTCCCAGAGGTTCTCTCCCGTATGCCCACGCCGTCGTCGCCTCCGCCCCCGTCGCTTCGGCATCGCCATCAGTGAAGTGATCATAGGACGTTCGGCGGGGCGCCGCCGGGCCGGGGCCCGCTCAGCGGGAGGCGGACGGCCACAGCCGCGGCCTTCGCCGGGCCGCCAGGTCCTCCACCCAGCCGAAGGCCACTACGCAGCCGGCCAGCAGGATCCAGACCAGGAGCAGGACGGGCCAGGAGCTCTCCAGGAGCCAGGGGACGTTCTGCTCCAGCGCGGGGAAGCCCCAGAGGCGGTCGTAGAGGGTGGCGGCGACCAGGATGCAGATGTTGTGCCACAAGTAGACCGTGACCGCGCGGGAGTTGAGCAGAGTGATCAGCCAGTCCCAGCGGCGCAGGCGGTGCGGCCACTCGGACCAGGCCGGGCTGAGGTGCAGCAGCAGCAGGACGGTGCCGAAGGACCACAGGGCCTGGGCGAACGGGATGGAGTCCAGGTCGTGGCCGGTGCGGAAGTCCTGGTGGAAGGCGTACCAGAGGCCGGCGCAGGCGATGATCGGCGCGATCGACGGCGCCACGTACTGCGGGATGCGCTTGAGGACGCCCTGCTGGTGAGCCATGCCGAGGATCCAGCAGGCGCCGAAGGTGCTGAAGTCGGTGACCGCCGAGTCGATCCGCTCGAAGGGGATGGTGAGCCACCCGAACTGCAGGACGGCGGAGAGGACCAGCGGCGCGGCGATGGCGGCCAGAGGCTGGATGCGCAGGGCCCGCAGCAGCAGCGGGGAGAGCAGGACGAACCAGAGGTAGGCGCGGATGTACCAGAGGGGGCCGGCGAGTTCGGCGGCCCAGTCCTCGCCGACCCAGCCCTGGATCCCGGCGACGCCCTCGGCGTAGGGCGGGTCGCTCAGCGGCAGGATCCAGTAGGTGAGGTGGAGCCACCACCAGGCGGGGTGCTCCTCGTCCGGGCTCCAGCCCTGGGCGAGCATGCCGGTGACGCCGATCGCACCGAGCAGCCACAGCGGCGGCAGCAGGCGGCGCATCCGGCCGCGTACCACCTGGACGGCGGGCCGCTTCAGGGAGCGGGCCATGAGGTTGCCGGCCAGGGCGAACATCACGCCCATGGACGGGAAGACGACGGGCAGCCAGGCCCAGCCCATCAGGTGGTAGAGCACCACCCGGAACAGGGCGACGGCGCGGAGCAGGTCGAAGTAGCGGTCCCGGGCGGGCGGCCGGGTGGCCGCCTCGGCCGTGGCCGGACCGGCGGGTGCTGCGCCGGCGGTGTCCTGGGGGCCTGCCGGGCGGGCGGGTGCGTTCACGTGCGGGTCTTTCTGGTGGTGCGGGGGCGGGGTGGCCGGCCCCCGCGGACAGTGGGGTGCTCAGGCCACCGGGCGGCCGTCCACGAGGGGCGGCTGGGCGGCGGCGCCGGGCGGGGCCTGGACGCCGCCCTTGCGGCGCAGCTTCTGCCAGCGCAGCCGGCCACCGGTGAGCGCGGTGATCCAGGACTGCAGCAGCACCACGTACATCAGCTGCCGGTAGAGGATCTGCTGCAGCGGCAGCGACAGCAGCGGGGTGAGCTTCTCGCGGTCGAGGACGAACGCGTAGGCCGCGCAGGCCGCCTGGATGGCGAGGACGCCGAACCAGGCGAGGATCGTCTTGCCGGTCGGGCCGAAGACCAGGCCGTAGATGAGGAAGACGTCGATCAGCGGGGCCAGCAGCGGGGCGACGACCATGAACAGGGACACGAACGGCAGGCCGACGCGGCCGAAGCGGCCGGAGGGTCCCCTGTCGACCAGGGCGCGGCGGTGCTTCCAGATGGCCTGCATGGTGCCGTAGGACCAGCGGTAGCGCTGGGACCACAGCTGCTGCACCGTCTCGGGGGCCTCGGTCCAGGCGCGGGCGTTCTCGGCGTAGACCACCTTCCAGCCGTCGCGGTGGATGGCCATGGTGATGTCGGTGTCCTCGGCGAGCGTGTCGTCGCTCATGCCGCCGACCCGCTCCAGCGCCGAGCGGCGGAAGGCGCCCACGGCGCCGGGGATGGTCGGCATGCACTGCAGCACGTCGTACATCCGCCGGTCGAGGTTGAAGCCCATCACGTACTCGATGTGCTGCCAGGCGCCGATCAGCTTGTCCTTGTTGCCGACCTTGGCGTTGCCCGCGACCGCGCCGACGCGCGGGTCGGCGAAGGGCTGCACGAGCTCCCGGACGGTGGTGGGCTCGAAGACGGTGTCGCCGTCCATCATCACGATGATGTCGTAGCGGGCGTTGGCGACACCGCGGTTGAGGGCGGCGGGCTTGCCGGCGTTGAGCTGGCGCACCACGCGCACGTTGGGCAGGCCGAGGGACTCCACGATGCGGGCGGTGCCGTCGGTGGAGCCGTCGTCGATGACGATGATCTCGATGGGGTGGTCGCTCGCCACCAGGGAACGGACCGTGTTCTCGATGCACTTGGCCTCGTTGTACGCCGGGACCAGCACCGACACCGGCTCGGTGACCGGCGGGCCCCAGGCGAAGCCGCGGCGGCGCACCTTGCGGGCGTGGACGGCGGACAGCACCAGCATCATCACGAACCGCGCGATGACCAGGAAGCCGACGATCGCGAGGCCGACCACCAGCACGCCGGTGATCTTGTCGGAGGCCTGCACCAGGAAGACCCAGGCCTTGCCCTTCCACAGCTCGACGCCGGTGACCGGGCTGTGCGCGCTGGGCGCGTCGAGGGCCTCGGTGAGGTTGTCGAACTCGTAGCCCTTTTCCTTCAGATCGGGCAGCATCCGGTCCAGGGCCTGGACGGTCTGGTGGCGGTCGCCGCCGGAGTCGTGCATCAGCACCACGGCGCCCTTGCCGTCCTTGGGCGTGGAGCGCCGGATGATCTCCAAGACGCCGGGCTTGCGCCAGTCCTCGCTGTCGGCGGTGTTGACGACGGTGATGTAGCCGCGGTCGCCGATGTACTCGGTGACCGGCCAGGACTTGTTGTCCATGGCGGCGGCCTGCGAGGAGTACGGCGGCCGGAACAGCGAGGTGCGCACGCCCGCGGCGCCGGTGAGGGCGAGCTGCGTCTGGGACAGCTCCCAGTCGATGCGGTCCTTGGACTGCAGCGACAGGTCGGGGTGGTTGAAGGTGTGCAGGCCGACCTCGTGGCCCTCCTCGACCATCCGCTCGACCAGGTCGGGGTAGCGGGAGGCCATGGTCCCGGTGACGAAGAAGACGGCGTGCGCGTCGTGCTTCTTCAGCACGTCCAGGACCTTGGGCGTCCACTCCGGGTCGGGGCCGTCGTCGAAGGTGAGCACCATGCGCCCGTCGGGGATGGTGAGGGACTGCGGCTTGTCACCGCGGGTGTCGATGACCGGGCCGCCGTCCTTTATCTCGTCCGGCACCTTGTCGGCGGCCGCCTCGGGGCTGATGCGGTGGTCGGCGAGGATCTCGCTGTGCACATAGCCCCGCAGCAGCAGCATCGCCATCAGGGCGATCAGGAACAGCAGCGGCACCAGCAGACGCAGGGGCACGCGGCGACGCCGGGAGCCGCCTCGGGCGGGGGCTTGGGGCCCGGGGCGGGAAGTGCGGATGGCCATCAGAGGATGTGCTCCGGGGACTGTGCGGCGGGGGTGGCGGGGGAGGCGGAGTCCGGCTCGTCGGCGGCGACGGGGTCGGCGGCGGGCGCCCCGACGACGTTGTCGGTGCCGGTGCCGTCGCCTCCGCCGGTGGCCGGCGGGGTGGCCTCGTCGGCCGGTTCGCCCGTCGGCGTGGGGTCGGCCGGCGGCTCCACCGGGGTCTCGGCGGGCGGCGTCGAGACGGCACCGCCCCCGGCCGGGGCCTTCTGGGTGGGCTTCTTGCTCGGCGTGGTGGCGGAGTCGCCGCCGGTCGCCGCGCCGGCCTGGCCCTCGCTGACGGTCGTACCGGGCGCGAGGACGCTGGTGCCGGGCGAGGGCAGGCCCGACGCGCCGGCGGAGGGGACCGAGCCGGGGTCGAGGCTGCTGCCGGATCCGGGCGAGGCGTCGGTCTCGCCGGGCTCGGGGGTGGTCTCCACCTCGTCGGCCGGCTGCTCCTTCTCCTGCCCCTCCACGGGGAGCCAGGGGGCGTCGGAGTTGCCGGACAGGAGGGTGGCGCCGATGACGACGGCGTACCCGGCGCAGGCCAGCCCGACGGCCAGGCCGATGCGCCGGAAGCGCCGGCTGCGGCGACCGGACTCGTCGACGAAGACGGGCCCGTCGGATCCTTCCTGCCCGGGCCCGGTGATCCGCCGCAGCTCGCCGTTGACGAACTGCACGGCGTCCAGCTGCACGGTCACTTCGTGCGGGTCGTGCTGCGCGCCCTCGGCGGCGCCGTCGTCGGCGTCCTCCTCCCAGGGGTCGCGCACGGGCAGGTCGAGGGGGGCGGTGGGGGCGGCGGGCGCACCGGGGGAACGCCTGGCGGCGGGCGCGCCGAGGGCACGCGTGGCCTCGCCGTCCTCCGGCGAGGTGCGCGGCTTGGTCAGCAGGGCCGTGGTCCGGTCCTGGTCGCCGGGGGCGGAGGTTGCGCGGGGCAGCATCGCGGTCGCGTCCTCGGCACCGGCCGGCTCGTCGTCGCGCCGCTCGCCCTTGGCGGGCTTCTCCGGCACGGCGTCCGCGGGGGCACCGGCGGTCAGGGGCGCCTTGCGGGACGCGGACGCCTGCATCGCCGCACGTTCCTTGAGCGCGCGTGCGGTCACGGCGTCCCAGGGGCTCTTGGGACCGGAGGAACGGTCCGCCGCGGCACCGGCAGCAGCACCGGCGCCCTGCACGGCCTTCGCCCCGGGCTCCTTGCGGGTCCCGGACTCCCTGAGAGTCCTGGGCTCCTTGACGGTGATGTCCCGGTCGCCGGGCCGCTTGCCGGTGAGGCCGGACGGGGTGCGCAGCACCTGCGTCGCGTCGGCCGGACGAGCCGTGCCGGGGCGGGCGTCCTCGGGCTCGGCGGCCCCGGTGTCCCGCTGCATGGTGGCCGGTTCCCGGTCCCGGTGTCTGCTGCTCTTCGGGAGTTCCCCGGTCGCTTCCGCGGCCTCAGGGCCTTCCGGTTGGGCGTCTTCTCGCCACTTCTCCACGCGTACGCACTTCCCCCCACGGGACATGTACGGGTGCGCATACGACTTGAGCACGCGTCGTCGGACCGGCCCCCACCAGGTCCGAGCGCCCCGTTTATCACACTGTGCTCGGACGTCGAATGTAGCGCACGCGGAGGTTCTGTGTTTGCAGCGTGCCCTTTCGTATCAATCGTGAGACATCACGGGGACGCCATCACGACATGGTCCACGGCCGGAAGCCACCCCTCGCCGGGCGCCCCCAACCAGCCCTCCGCGCAGGCCAGCTCGGCCGCCGCCCGCCGAAGGTCCGCCAGAGCGGGGTGAATCAGCCCCTTTCTCCACACAAGCGACACAGGGGACAGCGGAACCGGGTCGACGAGCGGACGCAGCACGGTCCCGGGCAGCAGCGGGAAGTCCACCACCGCCAGGACCGGGCATCGCATTCCGGCCATGATCCGCTGAAACTCCTCGTCGCCCAGCGCCGGCGGCGCGGCCGGCGCCAGAGCGATGTCCCGCCCCTGGAACAGCAGCCGCGCCAGGTCGGTCCACTCCGCCGTGCGCGGATTGCCCGCCCCGGCGTAGACCGTCTCCCCGGCCAGCGCGGCGAGCGGCACCCGGTCCGCTGCTGTCCGGCATGGCGCTGTTCACCGCCCAGCGCTCCACCGAGCCGCCGGCCCGGCGGGCGGCGTCCGGGCGTGCGCCGCTGCGGGCGCGCGGGATGCCGCCGCTGCTCGCCGTGTGTCTGGCGACCGGCGCGGTGTTCGGGGCGACGGAGGTGGTCACCCTCGCCTTCGCCGACGCGCGGGGGCATGGTGCGGCGGGCGGTGCCGTGCTGGCGCTGCAGGCGGCCGGTTCCTGTGCGGCGGGGCTGGTCCTCGGGGCGCTGCGTCCGGCGGGGCCCGCCCGGTCCCGGCTGCCGTGGTGCCTGGCGTGGATGGCGGCGCTGATGACGCTGCCGCTGCTCGCCGCCGTGCTGTCCGGCTCGCTCCTGCTGGTGGCGGGCGCTCTGCTGCTCGCCGGGATGGCGACGGCCCCGACGATGGTCACCACCATGACCCTGGTGCAGCAGCACACCCCGGAGGGCCGGCTGAACGAGGGCATGACGCTGGCGGTGACCGGTCTGCTCGGCGGGATCGCCTGCGGCAGTGCGACCGGGGGGTGGGCGGTGGAGCGCGCCTCGGCCGCGGCCGGGTACGGCGTCCCGGTGACCGCGGCCGTGGCGGCGCTGCTCGTCTCCGCCGGGGGCTTCGTCAGGGGAGGTGCCAGGTGACCGCGAGGTGGTGGGCGGCGCACAGGTTCACGTCGAGGAAGTACGGGCCGGTGGTGCCGCACTGGCCGCTCGCGGTGCCCGGGTCGACGGGCTGGCCGTGGCCCATGCCGGTGAGGGTGACGGTCTCCACGACGGTGCGGCCGGAGGCGTCCCGGTACTGGTGACGGGGGTATCCGGCGACGGTGTCGGTGGCATCCGCACTCTGGTCGGTGCCGTGCACATCGGTCCACTGCTCGACCAGGTCGGTCATGTTGACCGGCCGCACGGTGTAGTCGGCGGTGCCGTGCAGGACGGAGAGCACCGGCCAGGGTCCGGTGTGCCCGGGGCGGGCGGCGCGCACCCGGTCGCCCCATTGCTTCGGGGTCTGGGTGGCGCCGACGTACATGCACACATACGCCGTTCCGGCGGCCTGGGCGCAGCCGTAGGGCAGCCCGGCGACGATGCCGCCGGCGGCGAATCTGTCGGGGTAGGCGGCCATCATCACGGCGGTCATGCCACCGCCGGCGGACAGCCCGGTGACGTAGACGCGGGCGGGGTCACCGGAGACGTCGGCGAGCTGGCGGTCCACCATCTGGGCGACGGAGGCCGCCTCGCCCTGGCCCCGGGCGATGTCGCCGGGCTGGAACCAGTTGAAGCAGTTCGAGGCGTTGTTGGCGGACCGCTGCTGCGGCAGGACCACGGAGAAGCCCCAGCGGTCGGCGAGCCGGGTCCAGCCGGAGCCGGCGGCGTAGCCGGAGGCGTTCTGGGTGCAGCCGTGCAGGGCGACGACGACGGGGCGGCCGGCGGGCAGGCCGTCGGGGACGTGGCGGTACATGGTCAGGGCTCCGGGGTTGGAGCCGAAGCCGGTGACCTCCTCCAGGGAGGCCGCGGCGGCACGGGTGGGGGTGAGCAGCACGGACAGCAGCGCCACCACAGCGGTGAGCACGGCGGCCGCTCGGCCCCGGGCCGGTGTGATCTGCGTCATGGTGAGTGTGGGGAGTGTCATGCGCAGGGAAGGTAGGAGCGCGCGGCGCTCCCGGACATGGGGCGGGGCACCACAAACACGACGAGGCCCCGGTGGTGTGACACCACCGGGGCCTCGTCACATGGAGATTGTGGAGATGGCGGGAATCGAACCCGCGTCCAACGGTGCAGAAACAGGGCTTCTCCGTGTGCAGTCGGCTGTGCTTTTCTCGGCCCCGGAGATCACGCCGACAAGTCTCCGACGGGCCCAGTCACTGTTTGGTTTCCCTCTTCGCCCCGTGACCGGGCTGGAGGTTTAGTTCCCTAGCTGATGCCAGACACCGGGTCGGGAACATCCCCGGGCTGACACTCCCTTTGAGTAGGGGAGCCGCAGCTCGCTACCTGAAGATCAGGCAGCGAGGGCGAGCTCGCCCTGGGAGATGGATCGCTTGGAATTGGCGATTATTTTTCTCGGCCTGTGGTTTACGAGATCATGGCCGCTTCCTCGACACGCTTCCCCTGTTTCGACAGCCGCTGTCGAAACCGATCATCCCCATGTTCACTTCTCAAACCCTCCGCAGAGGGGTCGCACGCACCCGCTGTCAGGTGCAGAGCCATCGTACGTGACCAACGGCCGACGATGCCAGCCTATTCCCGGCGGCCGCCCGGCCGTGGTACCCGGTGCGACGCACCGCCGTGGCGGTGTGTTCCCGCCAGGGCCCGTTCGCCGGCCTCAGGCCCGCTGCCTGCGGCGCACGGCCGCCATGGCCCGCTCGGCCTCGCGCCGGTCCTGCTTCTCGCGCAGTGTCTGCCGCTTGTCGTACTCCTTCTTGCCCTTCGCCAGCGCGATCTCGATCTTGGCGCGGCCGTCCTTGAAGTACAGCGAGAGCGGCACGATGGTGTGGCCCGTCTCCTGGGCCTTGGCCTCCAGCTTGTCGATCTCCTCGCGGTGCAGCAGCAGCTTGCGCTTGCGGCGGGCGCTGTGATTCGTCCAGGTGCCCTGGCTGTACTCGGGCACGTGCACATTGTGCAGCCAGGCCTCGTGGTCGGTGAACTGGACGAAGCCGTCCACCAGCGACGCCCGGCCCTGGCGCAGCGACTTCACCTCGGTGCCGGTCAGCACCAGGCCGGCCTCGTAGGTGTCGATGATGTGGTAGTCGTGCCGCGCCTTCTTGTTCTGCGCGATCAGCTTGCGCCCTTTTTCCTTAGCCATAGTGTGGCCATTTTCGCACTACACGGGGGGCCGGCGGGAAGCCGTTTATCGCGGGGGCGGCCGCCGTGCCGGGAGCCCTGCGCGCCGGGTCCGGGGCGGGGTGCTCTACCTGCCGAGTCCGGTGAGGATCGTCTCGGCCCGCTCCAGGGCCCGCTCACCGGCCTCCAGGTCGGGGGTGATGCCGTGGCCGTCGACGCCACGGCCGGAGGGGGTGCGGTAGTGGCCGACGGTCAGCTCGGCGACCGATCCGTCGGGCAGCCGGGTCGGCATCTGCACCGAGCCCTTGCCGAAGGTGCGGGAGCCGACGACCACTGCCCGGGAGCGGTCCTGCAGGGCGCCGGTGAGCAGCTCGGCCGCGCTCATCGTCCCGCCGTCGACGAGCGCGACCAGGGGTCTGGTGGTGTCGCCGCCGGCGCGGGCGTGCAGGGCACGCTGCTCGCCCTCGACGTCGTAGGTGGCGACCAGGCCGCCGTCGAGGAAGGCGGAGGCGGCGGTGACGGCCTCGGCGACCAGCCCGCCGGAGTTGCCGCGCAGGTCGAGGACGATCCCGGTGCCGGCCGGGCTGCGGCGCACGGCCCGGCGGACTGCCGAGCCGGAGCCCTTGGTGAAGGCGGCCACCTTGATCAGGGTGACCGGTCCGGGCAGCTCGCGGACGGTGACGGAGTCCCGCGACAGCCGGACCCGGCGCAGGGTCTCGGTCCACACCCGGGAGCCGCGCTGCAGGCCGACGCGTACGGAGCTGCCCGCGGGCTCCTCGGTGGTGTCGCCGCGCAGTATGGCGACGACCTCGGTGACCGGGCGTCCGTCGACCTTCCGGCCGTCGACGCTGCGCAGCCGGTCGCCGGGGCGGATGCCGGCCTCCTCGGCGGGGGTGCCGCTGCCCACCCGGGTCACCTCGATGCGGCCGTCGCGCTCGCGGGCCCACAGGCCGACGCCGGTGTACTCGCCGTCGAGGGTCTCCTCGAACTCCTCGTACTCGCCCGGCGAGTAGACGGCGCCCCAGCGGTCCCCGCTGCGGCTGACGGCGCGCTGCGCGGCCTCCATGGGGGAGGTGCCGTCGGCCATCGCCTCCTCGGCCGCGCGTGCGACGTCCGCCCGGTGCGGGGCGCGGGCGGCCGAACGGCCCGCCTCCGCCGCGGTCCTGCGGTTCGCCTCAGGCAGCGAGCCGGTGGCGGCGCCTGCGACCAGCACGCTGGCGAACACCAATGTCAGGGCGGCCCCGCGGCGGATACGGCGGGGCTGACAGAACAGGTCACGGCCTGACATGCCGGTGAGTCTAGGACAACGCGAAGGGGCGCACGGCCGGTTGGCCGCACGCCCCTTCTTGGCACATGTCACACCTTCAGGTACTTGCGCAGCGCGAAGAACGCGGCCAACGCGGGCATCAGGAAGCTCGTGGCGAGGATCAGCGGCAGCTTCGCCAACACCACGTCCCAGCCGATGAAGTTGATCAGCTCCAGCTGGTCGGCCAGCGCGAGTCCGTGGTCGATGAGGAAGTACCGGCCGATCAGCAGGAAGGCACAGGCGAGGGTGCCGCCGATGAGCCCGGCGACCGCGGCCTCCATGATGAACGGCGCCTGGATGTAGAAGCCCGAGGCACCGACCAGGCGCATGATGCCGGTCTCCCGCCTGCGGCTGAACGCGGAGACGCGCACCGTGTTGACGATCAGCATCAGGGCGACGACCAGCATCAGCGCCATCACCGCGCGCGCCGCCCAGTTCATGCCGTTGAGCAGCTCGAAGAGGTTGTCCAGCAGGCCCTTCTGGTCCTGCACGGACTGCACCCCGTCACGCCCGTCGAAGGCGGTCGCGATGACCTGGTACTTCTCCGGGTCCTTGAGCTTGATGCGGTACGACTCCTGCATCTGGTCCGGGGTGAGGGAGCTGGCCAGCGGGGAGTCGCCGAACTGTTCCTTGTAGTGCTTGTACGCCTCGTCCTGCGACTCGTAGGTGACCGTGTCGACCACCGACATCTTCTCCAGATCGGCCTTGATCTGGCTCTTCTGGTCCTCGGTCACCGCGCCCTTGGCGCAGTTGGGGTCGGACTCGGCGTCGTTCTTGTTGCACAGGAAGATCGAGACGTTGACCTTGTCGTACCAGTAGCCCTTCATGGTGTTGACCTGGTCGCTCATCAGGAGCGACCCGCCGAACAGGGCGAGCGACAGGGCTACGGAGACGATGACGGCGAAGGTCATCGTCAGATTGCGGCGGAGACCCACACCGATCTCCGACAGAACGAACTGGGCGCGCATGGCGTCTGGTCAAGCCTTTCCGTGGAGCCGGTCGGTCAGTGCTGGTAGCCGTAGACGCCGCGTGCCTGGTCGCGCACGAGGCGGCCCTTCTCCAGCTCGATGACGCGTTTGCGCATCTGGTCCACGATGTTCTGGTCGTGCGTCGCCATCACCACGGTGGTGCCCGTCCGGTTGATGCGGTCGAGCAGCTTCATGATGCCGACGGACGTCTGCGGGTCGAGGTTGCCGGTGGGTTCGTCACAGATGAGCAGTTTGGGCCGGTTGACGAAGGCTCGTGCGATCGCCACGCGCTGCTGCTCACCGCCGGAGAGCTCACCGGGCATGCGGTCCTCCTTGCCGCCGAGCCCGACCAGGTCGAGCACCTGCGGCACGGACTTGCGGATCTCGCCCCGGGACTTGCCGATGACCTCCTGCGCGAAGGCGACGTTCTCGGCGACCGTCTTGTTCGGCAGCAGGCGGAAGTCCTGGAAGACCGTCCCCAGCTGGCGCCTGATCTGCGGCACCTTCCAGTTGGAGACGCGGCCGAGATCCTTGCCCAGGACGTGCACCTGTCCGTGGCTGGCCCGCTCCTCGCGGAGGATCAGCCGCAGGAAGGTGGACTTTCCGGAGCCGGAGGATCCCACGAGAAACACGAACTCGCCCTTCTCCACTTCCAGGGACACATCCCTGAGTGCGGGGCGGGTCTGCTTTGGGTAGACCTTGGAGACATTGTCGAATCGGATCACGGATGCACCACGGGTCGCCGGGGGTAGATGAGCGTGACCATACGCGAAGCGGAACCCGGACCGCAGTCACCGACGAGGGTTGCGCGAGGCTTGCGTGTTTTGTGAGGACTGTCCGGTGCCTGAGGCCACTTCCGGCCCCCTGTCAAGCCCCCCTTTGGTGGGCGTCCGGCGCACGCTCCGCGGGAACCTGGCACAGTGGAAGGGGAACGTTCGCACCATCGCGGGCGTTGACTGCAGGGAACCGGTCTGAGGAGGGCGAGCGCATGACGTACGACCGGCTGGTGTGCGCGAACTGCGCAGCGCCCGTGAACGAGGGCCGGTGCCCGGTGTGCCGCGCCAACCGCGAGCGGCTGCAGCAGGAGAACTTCTTCGCGGGTCTGAACCCGATGACGCTGATCGCGCTCCTCGCGGTCCTGGTGGCGGCGCTGGCGCTGCTCGCCCACCAGACCGTGTGACGCAGCCGACAGCCGCCGCACCGACTCGACACAAGCACCCGAACGCCCGAGGGGCTCGGAGCGCCGTCTGCGCTCCGAGCCCCTCTGTGCCGCCTGTGCGTACGGTCCGTACGCGGGCCGTCACCGTCAGGCGGCGGCACCGCCGCGGCCGGCCATCACGCGCGGCAGCACACGGAAGCCGATGCCACCGGCGATCATCGTGGCGGCGCCGATGACCAGGAAGGTCGTCTCGGCGGCACCGGTCTCGGCGAGCTCCTTGCCGTTGCCCTGCGCCGAGGCGGCGGGCGCCTCCTCGCCGGTGTCGGTGAGGGAGGACGAGCCCTCCTCCTGGGCGGACGCGCCGCCGTCGGGGTCGACGCCGTTGCCGCCGCCGGTGCCGTTGCCGTCATCCGGGGTGCCGGGGTCCTCGGTGGGCTCCTGCGGCTCGGTCGGGTCCTCCGTGGGCTCCTGCGGCTCGGTGGGCTCCTCGGTGGGCTGCTCCGGGTCCGTCGGCTCCCCGCTGGGGTCCTCGGGAATGGTGGTGGGCTCCTCCGGCTCGGTGGGCTCCTCGGTGGGCTCCTCCTCCTCGCCGAGGCCCACGCCGACGCCGACGCCGACACCCTCCTCGCTGACACCGGCGCTCACGCCGATGTCGAGGGCGGAGGCCGCACCGGCGGCGGTCAGCGAGGCGCCGGCCGCGATCACGGCGCCGGCCGCGATCCGTGCGACACGGATCCGCGTCTTCTTGGTCATGTGGTTGCTACCCCCAGTAGCTCATCGTCAGTGAGGCGGCGCTCGGGGGCCGTGATCGACGGAGGTGACAGTGCAGAAACTCCCCCCGGTTCACATGCGCCCCAGAGATACGCATGCCGCGTTTCACCCTTCCCAGTTTTCAAAAGGACGTCAAGGGCGTTGCGTGCGCGATGTCCTGGAACGGGCGCTTTGCCGAACGACGAAGCTGTGAGTGTGATGTAAAACCCAGACATCCGGGGTGCGGGGGCGGCAACGAGAAAGGCAACTGCCGCCCGTCAGGCGGCAGTTGCCTTGTCGACAAAGCGGCGTGCGCGGTGGTCCGCCCGCCGCGGGAGCCTACTTGTTCTGCTGCTTGCGCCAGCGAATTCCGGCCTCGAGGAAGCCGTCGATCTCGCCGTTGAACACGGCCTCCGGGTTGCCGACTTCGTACTCCGTGCGCAGGTCCTTGACCATCTGGTACGGGTGCAGGACGTACGAACGCATCTGGTTGCCCCAGGAGTTGCCGCCGTCGCCCTTGAGCGCGTCCATCTTGGCCTGCTCCTCCTGGCGGCGCCGCTCGAGCAGCTTGGCCTGGAGGACGTTCATCGCGGTGGCGCGATTCTGGATCTGTGAGCGTTCGTTCTGGCAGGAGACCACGATGCCGGTGGGGATGTGCGTGATGCGCACCGCCGAGTCGGTGGTGTTCACGCCCTGGCCGCCGGGGCCGGAGGAGCGGTAGACGTCGATGCGCAGGTCGGACTCGTCGATGTCGACGTGGTCGGACTGCTCGACGACGGGGAGCACCTCGACGCCGGCGAAGGACGTCTGGCGGCGGCCCTGGTTGTCGAAGGGCGAGATGCGCACCAGGCGGTGGGTGCCCTGCTCGACGGAGAGGGTGCCGTAGGCGTAGGGGGCGCGCACGGCGAAGGTGGTCGACTTGATGCCGGCCTCCTCCGCGTACGAGGTCTCGATGAGCTCCGTCTTGTAGCCGTGCTGCTCGGCCCAGCGCAGGTACATGCGCTGGAGCTTCTCGGCGAAGTCGGCGGCGTCGACGCCGCCGGCCTCGGCGCGGATGTTGACCAGCGCCTCGCGGGCGTCGTACTCGCCGCTGAGGAGGGTGCGGACCTCCATCTCGTCGAGGGCCTTCTTCACCTCGGCGAGCTCGGCCTCGGCCTCGGCGCGGGTGTCCGGGTCGTCCTCCTCCTCGGCCATCTCGAACAGCACGGCGAGGTCGTCGATCCGGCCTCGCAGTGCCTCCGCCTTCCTGACCTCGGACTGGAGGTGGGAGAGCTTGCTGGTGATCTTCTGCGCCTCTTCCGGGTTGTCCCAGAGGGACGGCGCGGCCGCCTGCTCCTCGAGCACGGCGATTTCTGCCCTCATCTTGTCGAGGTCCAGGACGGCCTCGATCGACTCCATGGTCGAGGAGAGGGACTTGAGCTCTTCGGATACGTCGACGACTGCCACACCTCCAGCGTAACGGCTCCCCGAACCCTGCCTTCGCCCACTGTGCACCCGCCCCCTCCCAGTCACCTACTGGTCCCGCCCTTTTTCCCACCCACCCGACTCGGCCGGCTGGAACCCCGCCCGGCGCCCGGCTGGGGCTCCGCCCCAGACACCGCCACCTTCGCCCACCCCGCCACCCGACTCGGCCCGCTGCACAGCGCACCCCTGGGGCTCCGCCCCAGACCCCGACCTCGCCCGCCCGCCACCCGACGAGGCGCCGCTGGAAGGCACCCGCCTGGGGCTCCGCCCCAGACACCCCGACCTCGCCCGCCCACCGCCCGCATCGGTCGGCTGGAAGGTGGACGGGTGCCTCGGGGCGCGGGGAAGCCCGTGGAGATGCCGAGTCGGGCGGTGCGGGTGGGCAAAGGCGGTGGGAGGGCAGGAGGCGCGCCCACCCGCGGCGGCTCACCACGTACCTCGGTTCGCGAGGGAAGCTTCGAGATACCGAGTCGGGCGGTGCGGGCGGGCACAGGTGGCGGAAGGGCAGGGGGCGGTGCCCGGGCAGGTTACGGGGAGGGTGGGGCGGAGTTCTTGGTGTCCTGTGGGGGCGGGGCGTCCTCGTCGCCGGACGTGGCCAGCCAGGTGCCTACGCCCACCGCGGTGACGAGGGCCACGGTGCAGGCCGCGAGGGTGAGGCGTCGGCGGCGGGTGGCGGTGCGGTTGCGGGCGGAGCCGGGGCGGGGCGCGCCGGCCGCGCGGGGTGCGCGGGCCGTGCCGTGGGCGCCGCCGGCGAGTTCGTCGGGGGCCGGGACCCGCATGGAGGTGTGGGTGTCCCGGTTGGAGTCGGAGGGGCGGGCGCCCGGCACCAGCGGGACGGCTCCCCTGCGCACGGGCCCGGCCGACGGCACCGGCTCCTCCGGCTCGCCGTCCTCCTCCCGCACCGGCTCCACGTCCGGCTCGTCCACGTCCAGCGGCGGCATCCCCGCCAGCAGCGGCAGCAGCTCCCGCAACCGCGCCGCCAGCTCCGAGGCCCGCAGCCGCGAGGCCGGCGCCTTCGCCAGGCACTGCACCAGCAGCTGCCACAGCTCGTCGGGGATCCCGGGCAGCGGCACCACCGTCTCCGTGACGTGCCGGCGCAGCACCGCCCCCGGGTGCCCGCCGCCGAACGGCGTGAAGCCCGCCAGCAGCTCGTACAGGACCGTGGCCAGGGCATAGATGTCCACGGAGGCGCGCGGCGGCAGGCCCTCCACGATCTCCGGCGCCAGGTAGTCGGGCGTGCCGATGATCTTCGTCGCGCGGGTCCGGCGCGGGGTGTCGATGAGCTTCGCCACCCCGAAGTCGGTCAGCAGCGCCCGGTGCGAGCCGCCGGGTCCGAGCGGGCCCTGCATGTCCAGCAGGACGTTCTCCGGCTTGACGTCCCGGTGCACCACCCCGGCCGCGTGCGCCGCCGCCAGCCCGTCCGCGACGTCGGCCGCGATGGCCACCGCCGCCTCCGGGGCGAGCCTGCGCTCCCGGTCCAGGCGGGTGCGCAGGTCCGTGCCGCGGACCAGGTCCATCACCAGTGCGAGATCGTTGCCGTCGACCACCAGGTCGCGGACGGAGACGACGTTCGGATGCTCCAGACCGAGCAGCGCGGTGCGCTCCTGCACGAAGCGGCCGACCAGCTCCTGGTCGGAGGAGAGGTCCTCCCGCAGCAGCTTGATCGCGACGGGCCCCTCGGGGCCCTCGCCCAGCCACACCGTGCCGGCGCTGCCCCGCCCGAGGATCTGGTGGGCGGTGTACCGGCTGCCGATCTTCCGTGCCAAGACTGCTCCTACCGACGCGTGTTGTCGCTAAAACTACGCGTCCGGGAAGCCTGGCTTCACCGCAGAGACGGAAATCACCTGCTGGATGTCGACAAATCAGCAAACACGCCGTCGGCGCTCAGGCCGCCGGATCGTTCGTGCCGGAGCCGCCGAGGTCCTCGATCCAGTCGGTCACGGTGCCGACCCAGTCGGTGAGCTGGTCCCAGTAGCCCTTGGTGGTGCCGATCCACTCCTGCAGCGGGCTCAGCTCCCAGATCAGCCAGCCCGCGACGAACAGGATGACCAGCGTGAACAGGCAGCCCTTGAGGCAGCCCAGGCCGGGGATCCGCATCGGGTTGGCGCTGCCCTGCCGGGGCGGCCGGGGCTCGCGCCGGGGCCGCTGGGGCTCCGGCGCGGGCGGCGGCGCATACCGCTGCGGCTGCGGCTGCGGCGGCGCGGGCGG
>NZ_BAAAIZ010000096.1:23105-76646 GCF_039526425.1 Streptomyces thermospinosisporus | reverse complement strand
CACATCGGCCAAGAACGGCTACACCACTTCAAGGGACGCCATCCACCAAGTGACAGGCGACCACAAACAAGTAGGGAATCGTTTGCCGCACCCAGTCTGGTCACATGTCGTCATCCAGCGCACGCGCAAGTGAAGACCAGGACGGCCACGCGAACAGGAGCCGAAGAAGCGCGAGTACCGGGAAGCCGCCGGAAGTTGCGCGGCCGGCCGCCGACTGCCGGGATGCTCGGTGGGGCGACTGAGCCGAAAGTGGTCCGAAAGGGCAGTGTCCAAAGTGACAATAGAGGCGGAAGAAAAGGCTTTGTATGGTGCTTTTCTGACGCCTCGTCCGGAGGGCGACGGGGGATGACCACAGCGAGGTTCCATGCGGAGCATACATGTGGCAGCGTCCGGTGTTGTGGCAGTGGCGCTGCTGGCGGGGGCCGCGCCGGCGCAGGCCGCCCAGGTGGGTGCGGGTGAGCGTGCGGCGACGGTTTCGGAGCGACCGGCCGAGACAGCTGCGGCCAAGAAATCGTCAAAGTACAAAATCCTGAAGGAGTTCGACTACTCCCGGAGCAAGCGTTATGACCTGCCGCTGCGGCTGGGCGAGTACCGCCGCAATGCGAAGGGGAAGATGGTTGGCTTCGGCTGGACGAAGATCAAGAAGAAGCACAACATCACCAAGTACGGCATCATCGGATGGCTGGCCAAGTCTCCGAACATCGATCATCTCGCGGGGAAGCGGTACAACCTGACGGGGTGGGCGCACCGGGTGAAGTGCGGACCACTTTCGTGCAAGATCGTTGAACGGCGCAAGATGCTGCTGGCGACGGACGAGACGATGTACGCGGTCGGCGAAGGCCCGCGGATGGCGTTCCTCGGCGCGGTAACGGCATTCTGCGTCGGCTCGGTGAAATGCCCGACCTGGGTGAACACCAAGTTCAAGCCAAAGATGTCCGTCGCATCGGTGAACGCGGCCGGCAGCGGTGAACAGTACCTGTTCACCTACAAGCCTGTGAAGGAGCAGAAGGGCCGCCTGGTCCTGGCCGGCTGAGTCAGAGGACTCTGCCAGAAGGACTGAGTCAGAAGGACTGAGTCAGAAGGACTAGCGTGGATGCTGCTGAGAGCTTGGCGCCTCAGCAGCATCCGTGCGTGTGCGAGAGGGATCGGTCGCGGTGGGTCATGGCAAGCGGCGCCGGAAGCCCGTCACCGTGGGCTCGTTCGAACCGCTGGGGGGTTCGGAGCCGGACAAGAGTCTGCGTGACGCGCGGGACAGGGAGGTTGCGCGGTTCTTTCAGGACGTTGCCGACATGGTCTTCAGGGGTGGGCCGCGCGGGATGGAGCTGATGGCCATGGACGTGGCCGCGCGGACGTTCTCCTTCCGGCATGTGGGCGAGCCTGACTCGAGGGCTCTGGTGAGCGAGGCCGGCGAGGTGCCGGAGGCCGACGCCGAGCGCAGCGACGTGGAGTGGACGCCGCAGCCGGGCTCGCCGGCGTGGGCGCACCTCGCCTATCTGCTCCAGGAACTCCCGTTCGTCCTGTCGTTCCGTGAGTACGGACCGGAGGGCGGGCCGTCCTTGGTTGGTGTCGAGTCGCCGGGGCGCCAGTACGCGGATGTGCTGGTGGAGCACGGGGGCAAGCAGTGGCGCGTGCGCGTGAAGCTGGAGGGGCGTGAAGAGCCCCTCCAGCTTCCGGGGATGGCGATCGGTGAGCTGTTCGGAGAGGGAGGGCACCGAGACGCCGGGCGCGAGGGCGTGGTGGACGCGGGAATCTAGGAGCGATATGGCCGACTGCCCCTCGACCGCGCCGGGTTTCGGTCACCAGCGAATGGCGACGGATAGCCTGCCAATGGCTGGGTCGGGCAGATGCGCCGCCGGCTCTGTGACGTCCAACGGCCACAGGAACAGACGCGCTTCGGATTTTGTGCGGCATCATCCGCCCCGCCAAGCAGGTAAAGGCAGAGTGGGTGGGTGGCGGGAAGGAGGGATGCGGCCCACAGTTCCCACAGCGGGCGGGACCCGGCGGCCCCCCCTTCACCCAGCAGACGGGGTCGACGAGGTTTCCCCGGTGTTCCGCGCCCCATGGGATGGCCCTGGAAGAAAAGCGGCCCTTGGTGAGCACGACCGCGACACTGCTCCGTGGATCAGCCGTGCCGGTGCCGTTGACCTGCTGGAATACGCCGACACCGACGGCGGGGGGCCCGCGGTCTCCGTCCCCGGTGCTTGCACAGGGCGTCCAGCTCCGTCATCCCCGTCCGTAGTGCGCGGGGCACACACTCGTTCCCACTCGGCCCGCTGCCGTGCGTGCTGCAGCCACATACCACCGGCCACCGCGGCAATCACGGCAGCGATGAGAAGGATCCACCAGTGCACCAGCAGCCCGCGCACGATGGTGATCACAAACCCGAGCGCCAGGGCCCCGGCTCCCAACTGGGCAAGCTGGTCGTCCTGCGGCTGCGGATCATCGACAAGCTGCTCAGGCTGCCGATGCGGCGCTACGAGACCCAGTGCTCGACGGCGGACGCGCACCGCCACCGGGACACCCGACCGGATCCTCGCCACGTACCAGCTCGCGTACGACTGACGGTGCGCGGGGAGCGCTGCGGGAAGGCTGCGGGAAGATCAGGCACTGGTCGACAACCCGGCAGCGCCGGAGGGACACTCTCCTGTGGGGGCTGCGGCGGTGTTCCGGCCTGCCACACTGCCGACTGCCGACCGGAAGGACCGACGACGTGATCATCTTCGGCACCAAGGGCTACCTCTACCAGCTCGCCATACTGACCCTGGTCTGCGGCCAGTGCGGCAACCCCGCCGCGCACACGCTCCGCAAGCGGGTCACCAAGTTCACCCTGTTCTTCGTGCCGCTCTTCCCGATCTCGACGAAGTACACGACCCAGTGCACCTTCTGCGGCGCGGAGCAGCGGGTGACCGAGGAGCAGGCGGCACAGCTCCAGGCGCAGGCCGTCGGCGGGCCGGGGCAGGGGCAGGGATTCGGGCAGCCCTCCCGGCAGCAGCCGTACGGGTCCTGAGCCGGCGCCGGTGAGCGCCAGCCGTGCCGGCCGGGGCGACGGGCGCCCTTCGGAGCCGTTGCCTTGCCTGACCGCGGCCGGGACGGACGGCGGTGAAGCGGTGGACGAATCATCGCGTTCCCGCCCTCCTGGGCGTCTTTCAGCGTCAGACTGCCAGGAGCGCTCTGCGCAGGCCTGAGCCAGGAAGGGCCCGGAGAGCCCTGTCCGTTGCCGGAGCTGACCGCGGGTACAGAGGCCTCGGCCAGGCCCGCACGGTGCGACCGGCGGGACAGACATCTGTCTCTTCGCTGGGTGCACCCTCCCAGTGGCGGGCTGAAGATGGACGAGATCCGGACGAAGCGCCCGTCGAGGGTGCCACGGAGGTGAGCAGTTGAAGTTCCCGGTGCACAGCGCGTACAGCCAGCCCCGAAAGGCAGCACTGTTCGTCGATTTCGACAACATTTTCCTGGGTCTCCGTGAATTCGATGCGGAGGCGGCCGAGGCCTTTGCGACCCGCCCGGCTCAGTGGATGAGCTGGCTGGAAACGGTCGACGGCGCCGGAGCCGGCCAGAACAGCGTCAGATCACGGCGTTTCCTCGTGCGCGACGTCTATCTGAACCCGCTGGCTTTCGGACGCTATCGCGCCGTCTTCACCCGGAGCGGATTCCGCGCCATCGACTGCCCGCCCCTCACCACTCAGGGCAAGAACAGCGCCGACATCTACATGGTGCTCGACATCATGGACGCCCTCGGGAATCCGACTCGGTACGACGAGTTCGTCATCCTCTCCGGGGACGCCGACTTCACTCCCGTGCTGCGCAGGCTGCGTGCTCAGGATCGGTGGACCACGGTGGTGACGGCAGGACTCAGTGCCGCGGCCCTCCGGGCGAACTGCGACACGCTCGTCACGCCGGAACAACTCGCCGCAGCGGCGCTCGGCGACCTCTCCGAGCCCGACGAGGAGCCTTCGTTCCCCTGTGTTCCCGCCTCCCCGCTCTTGACGTCCGCGGGACAGGCACGTGCGGTCGCCGCGCGGCCGGCCGCCGATGTCGCCGCGGTCGCCGATGCCATCCGCGCGGCCGTACGGGGCGCCGATCGTCCCCTTGCCGCAGCCGCCGCGGCGCAGGCCGCCCTTCGTGTCGACCCGGGAATCAAGGAGAGCAACTGGCACGGCACCGGATCCTTCCGGGCCTTCCTGGCGGCGCATCTCGGCGACCTGCGGTACGAATCCACCGTGCCCGGCTATGTCCTCGACCCGGCACGGCACTCGACGGACGACATCGTCAGCGACGAGCGAACCAGGATCGACCCGTTCCTTCAGCAGGTGAGCACGGTGACCGGGGTCCCCCCGTTGCCGTCCGACGCATACCGCACACTGTTCGTCACCCTTGCCGAGGACCTGCAGCAGAACGCGTTCGCTCTCTTCCCGACGTCGAAGCGTGTACGTGACAGGACCGAGGAACTGGGCACGCCGGTTCCCCGCAATGCCATCAATTTCGTCATCAAAGGTCTCAAGTACGCCGGCCAGACCTTGACCCAGTCCGTGACCGCGGAAGCACTCGCCGAGGCATGGGCGAGCAACGTCTGCACGCTCTGCACCAATGCGCAGATGCAGCTCACGGACGACGACCGGCAGGCGGTCCACACATGGATCACCGGCGGCGCTGCGGGCACCGACTGACGATGGCCGCGGACCTCGGTGCTGACGAGAGGACGAATCCGGTCGAGGCCGCGCGCGCCGTGGTGGCCGGGCGCCATCCGGAGGCCCGGGCCGCGTTTCTGGGCGGGAGTGTTGCGGCGGGGCGCGGGACGGCGACGTCGGATCTGGACATCGTGGTGCTGCTCGACGGGCCCCCGGCGCCGTATCGTGCGAGCTTCCTGCACGGCGGGTGGCCGGTGGAGATGTTCGTGCACACGGAGGCGTCCTGGCACGGGTACGTCGAGCGGGAGCTGCCGCGGCGCCGGTCTCCGCTGCTGTGGATGTGTGCCGACGGGGTGCTGCTCGTCGACGCGGACGGGCTGGGGGCGCGGATCGCCGCGCGGGCACGGCAGTTGGTGGCTGCGGGGCCGCGCGCGGAGTCCGCGGAGGAGATCGGCGATCGGCGTTATGCGATCACCGACCTGCTGGACGATCTGGCGGGCAGCGTGGACCCGGACGAGCGTCTGTTCATCGCGACGGAACTGGTGCGCCGGACCGGTGAGCTGGCGTTGGCGGCGGCCGGTACGTGGAGCGGTGGCGGGAAGTGGACGGCACGGCGTCTGGAGAGTGCCGCGCCGGGGCTGAGTTCGCGCCTTCGGCATGGCCTGCGGGAGGCACTGGAAGGCCGGGCGGAGCCGCTGGTGGTGGTCGTCGACGAGGTGCTCGGGCAGGTGAGTGGCCGGTTGTGGGCGGGTTACCGGCGGTCAGGCACCGTCTGAGCGAGCTGCCGCTCTATGCTTCTACTCACTTGTAGAAGGACGGTGTCCGGCGCCGTCCTTCAGTGAGGCACGCATGTGAAGGAGTGGACGCCAGGATGGTGTTCAAGCGACTGCTCGGCTCGCTCGGCGTGGGCGGGCCCACCGTCGACACGGTGCTGGACGCGGGGCCCTTCCGGCCCGGCGGGGCGCTGTCGGGGCAGGTGCGCCTCAAGGGCGGCAACGCGGATTTCGACATCGAGCACATCACCCTGGAGCTGGTGGCCCGCGTCGAGGCCGAGCACGAGGGCGGTGAGAGCGAGGGCGTCGTCGCCTTCGAGCGCTACACGGTCGGCGGCGGTTTCCGCCTCGCCGAGGGCGAGGAGCGCAGCGTGCCGTTCAGTGTGACGCTGCCGTGGGAGACGCCGGTCACCGAGCTGCACGGGCAGCCCCTCGGCGTCGTCCTCGGTGTGCGCACGGAGTTGGCGGTGGCCGGGGCCAGGGACAAGGGCGACCTCGATCCGCTGGCCGTGGGCCCGCTGCCCGTGCAGGAGGCGATTCTCGAGGCGTTCGGTCAGCTCGGTTTCGGTTTCAAGTCGGCCGACCTGGAGTACGGGCGCATCGGCGGCACCGGCCAGCAGTTGCCCTTCTACCAGGAGATCGAGCTCACCCCGGCGCCGCAGTACGCGCACCAGGTGAACGAGATCGAGGTGACCTTCCTGGCCAACCCGGGCGGCATGGAGGTGGTCCTGGAGGCGGACAAGCGCGGCGGCTTCTTCTCCGCGGGGCACGACGCGCTCACCCGTTTCACCGTCGGGCACCAGGACGCCCGTGACTGGAACGCGGAAGTCGACGACTGGGTACGGCAGTTGATCGAGCAGCGGGCGGCCCACGGCTCGCCCGGCCCGCACGGGTCCTTCGGCGCGTACGGCCACGGGGAGCACCACGACGGGCACCGGTCCGGGCCGGGCATGGGTACCGCCATCGCCGCGGGGGCGGCCGGGCTCGCGGTGGGTGTGGCCGGCGGCATGGTGGCCGCCGAAGTCGTCGATGAGGTGGGGGACTTCTTCGAGGGTGAAGAGGACGAAGAGGGCTGACGAGCCCGGCGGGGCCTGACGAGAGCTGACAAGGGGGCTGACGAGGGCTGACGGCCCAGTGGGAACCCACCGGGGAACTTCTACGTTCTTGTAGAAGATGCACGGAACTTCTACCTTCTTGTAGAAGATGCGGGCGGCGGGCCGGGACCAGGAACCCGGGCCGCCGCGCCGCGAAGCCCCCTCACCTCTTGGAGAGCGCATGGCCCTGTGGGACCGGATCAGGGAGTCCGCATCGACGATGCAGACCCAGCTGATGGCGAAGAAGAACGAACTGACCAGCGGTGCCTTCCGCGACGCGAGCATGGCGATGTGCGCGCTGGTCGCGGCCGCCGACGGCACGATCGACCCCGCGGAGCGTCAGCGGGTGGCCCAGCTGATCGCCACCAACGAGGTGCTGAAGAACTTCGCGCCCGACGACCTGCACCGCCGCTTCGAGGAGAACCTGAGCCGGCTCACCACCGACTTCGCGCTCGGCAAGGTCAGCGTGATGCAGGAGGTCGCCAAGGCGAGGAAGAAGCCCGCCGAGGCCCGTGCCGTCATCCAGATCGGCATCGTCATCGGCGGCGCCGACGGTGACTTCGACAAGGACGAGCAGGCCGTGGTGCGGGAGGCATGCCACGCCCTGGGCCTGCCGCCGCACGAGTTCGATCTCTGAGAGACGCGTCAGAGCGAAGGGGATCGACGAGCGGCCCGCACCTCACAGGGGCGTCGCCGCGCGGAGGATGAGGACCATGGTCACCGCCGAGTTGGCCGATGACATGGCCGAGACGGCGGCTCCCGCGGCGGCTCCCCAGGCCGCGAGCCCGACCGAGGTGAACACCGGCGGCCAGCGGCGTGCCGCCGGAGCGGGAGCGAGCAGGGCCGCCACCCGGCGGGGCACCGGTCCGACGGCCGCCAGGGCGGCCAGCGTGGGAACCGGTGTGCCGCGGGAGACGAGGGCGGCCTTGCCGATCGCCGAGGCCACGGTCCGGCGGCTGCCGACCGCCTGGGCCGCGTCCTCGTCCGCCCAGCGCTCCGCGGTGTACGCCACCGCGGTGCGCAGGGGGCGCAGGAACGGGTTGGTCCGGGCGGCCAGTTGGGCCACCAGGAGGAAGCGGTGGTGCCGGGCGGTGAGATGGGCGCGCTCGTGGGCGAACAGGGCGCGGCGTTCGGCCGGTTCCAGGTGGTCCAGCAGGGCCGTGGTCACCACTACGCGGTCCCGTCGGCCGGCGCCAGGGAGGGCGTAGGCGTAGGGGACGTCGTCGGGGAGGACCGCCACCTGGTTGCCGCGCACCCCGGCCAGCGCGCGGTGGGCGCGGCGCCGGACCCGGCCGTGCCGCCACAGGGTACGGGCGCAGGCGGCGAGCACCAGGACGAGCGCCGGGATGGCGGCCCGGCCCGCCACCTCGTCGTACGGCACGGCCTCGCGCACCTCGGGGTCGGACCAGCCGTCGGGCAGCGGATTGCCGGGGAGCTGGGCCGTGCCGACCACCATCAGCAGGGCGAGGCAGACGGTGCTGCACACCGCCATCACCGCGGTCACGGCCGTCAGCAGCCGGGTCGCGGTCCTGGGATGCAGATGCTGCTCGGCGAGGCGCGCGACGGGCCAGGCGGTCAGGGGCAGCACCAGCGGAAGAAGGACGAACACCCCCATGAGGTTTCAGTCTTCCCCCTCTTCTCCTTCTTCTCCTTCTTCTCCTTCTTCTCCTTCTTCTCCTTCTTCTCCTTCGCCGCCTTCGTCCTCCGCCTGCCGCAGCAGTTCGCGCAGCAGCCGTTCGTCGTCCGGCCCGAGACCGGTGACGAAGCTGGCCAGCACCGCCTCCCGGTCGCTCTGCGCGTCGAGCACCTTGCGCATCTTGCGGGCGGCCAGCCCGGCCTGGTCGGCGGCGGGGGTCCAGGCGAAGGACCGGCCCGCGCGCTCCCGGGTGACGGCGCCCTTGGCGAGCAGCCGGGTCAGGATGGTGACCACGGTCGTATAGGCGAGGTCGCCACCCAGCCGCTGCTGCACCCAGCCCGCCGTCGCGGGTCCGTCGGCCTCCCGCAGCGCCGACAGGACCATCGCCTCCAACTGGCCCTGACCGCGCCGCCGCCGGGGACCCTGCTGCTCCTCCCCCACGCCTCGTCTCCCTTCCGGCACCGCCGCCTGTCGTACGGGCGGACGTCGAATACGGGCGGACATCGTATAGACGGTCTCGGGTGCCCTCCGCTGCGTGCCCCGGATCGGTGTGCCAACGGGTGACCGGTCCGGGAGAGGGGTGGTCGGGGCGGCCTCCCCTCTGCCCCATTCAGGGCAGGTGCCGTGCCGCTCTGCCCCGCTCAGGGCAGATGCCGCGCCGCGAAGTCCAGTTCCAGGCGGACCTGCTTGATGCGCTCGTCGACCACCAGGGAACCGTGGCCGGCGTCGTAGCGGTAGACCTCGTGGACCGCGCCCCGCTCCTCCAGGCGGCGGACGTAGTTCTCGATCTGGCGGATGGGGCAGCGCGGGTCGTTGACGCCGGCGGAGATGTAGACGGGGGCCTTGACCTGGTCGACGTAGGTGATCGGGGAGGACGCCTCGAAGCGCTCGGGGACCTCCTCGGGGGTGCCGCCGAGGAGGGTGCGGTCCATCGCCTTCAGGGCCTCCATCTCGTCGTGGTAGGCCGTGACGTAGTCGGCGACGGGGACGGCGGCGATGCCCAGCGCCCAGGCGTCGGGCTGGGTGCCGAGGCCGAGCAGGGTGAGGTAACCGCCCCAGGAGCCGCCGGTGAGGATCAGCCGGTCGGGGTCGGCGAGGCCGGAGCCGATCGCCCACTCGCGGACGGCGGCGATGTCCTCCAGCTCGATCAGGCCGACCCGGTGCTTGAGCGCGTCCGTCCAGGCGCGGCCGTAGCCGGTGGAGCCGCGGTAGTTGACGCGGACCACCGCATAGCCGTGGTCGACCCAGGCGGCGGGGCCGGCGGCGAAGGAGTCGCTGTCGTGCCAGGTGGGCCCGCCGTGGATGTCGAAGACGGTGGGCAGCGGGCCGGTGGCGCCGGCCGGCTTCTGCACCAGGGCGTGGATGCGGCCGCCGGGCCCCTCCACCCAGACGTCCTCCACCGGCACCGAGCCGGGCGACTTCATGCCGGGCGGGTCGAGGACGACACCGCCGGCGGTGGAGCGGACGGCAGAGGGCTCGGCCGCGGAGGACCACAGGTACTCGACGGTGCCGTCGGGGCGGGCGGTGGCGCCGGAGACCGTGCCGGGCGGGGTGGGCAGCTCGATCAGCTCGCGGGTGGTGAGGTCGTAGCGGAACAGCTCGCTGCGGGCCTCGAAGCTGTGCACGATGAGCAGCCCGGTGCCGTCCGGGTACCACTCCGCGCTCACGTCGCCGGGCAGCTGAAGGGCGAGGTCGGTCTGCTCGCCGGTGGCCACGTCCCACACCATCGGCTCCCAGCGGCCCCGCCGCTGATGCCCGACGAGCAGCCGGGTGTCCCCGGCGACGGGTGCGAAGCCCAGCACCTCCAGGCCCAGCTCGCGGGTGCCGCCCTCGGTGTCGTCGAGGTCGGCGACGATGCTGCCGTCGGGGCGCAGCACGCGCAGCGCGGAGTGCATCGCGTCGCCGTGCTCGGTGTGCTCGACGGCGATGAGGGAGCCGTCGTGGGAGAGGTCGCCGACGCCCGCGGACTCACGGTGCCGGTAGATCTCCAGGGGCCGCTCGCCGATGCGGGCGAGGTGGATCGTGGTGCCGTCCTCGTCGGTGGAGCGGCCCACGACCGCGGTGCGTCCGTCCCGGCCGAGGGCGAGACCGGCGGGGTAGGACGGGTCGAGGCCGGGGACGGCCAGCTCGTCCTCGCCGCCGGCGAAGCGCTGACGGCGCCAGACGCCGAACTCGTCGCCGTCCTTGTCGTCGAACCACCAGATCCACTCGCCGTCCGGGGAGAGGACACCGTCCGTGGTGCCGTTGGGCCGGTCCGTCACCTGGCGCTGCTCGCCGGTCCTGCGGTCCCAGGCGTACAGCTCGTAGGTGCCGGTGGCGTTGGAGACGAACAGGGAACGGTCGGGTGCGTCCTCCGCCCACTCGGGGAGGGACACCCGGGGGGCCCGGAATCGCTTCTCCCAGTCGGGCATCTCGGAGGCTGGGGCGGCGTGTGGCTCAGTCATGGGGCCATACTGCCCGCTCGGAGGGACATCGCACCGTCACCCCCGCCCGGCCTGTGGACAACCTTCGCGAGCCCTCCAGGACCCCCACGGTTTCCGGCCGGCGGCTGCCCCGTACCGTTGTGGTGTGTACCGGTTTCTGCTGACGCCCCGGTGGTGGGGGATCAACCTCTTCGTGGTGCTCGCCATTCCCTTCTGCATCTTCATGGGGTCCTGGCAGCTCGGCCGGTTCGAGGACCGGGTCGACGGCCACCGCCAGGCCGAGGAGCAGATGGCGTCCGCCCGGAAGGAGGCCCCCCGGCCGCTGGACGCGATGCTGCCGGTGACCAAGGAGACCTCCGGCAAGCAGGTCACCGCGCGCGGCCGGTACGACGAGCAGCTGCTGGTGCCGGACCGCGAGCTGGACGGCAAGCAGGGCACGTACGTCCTGACGCTGCTGCGCACGGAGGGCGGCAAGGCGCTGCCGGTGGTGCGCGGCTGGCTGCCCGGCACGCCCGACGAGGCGGACGTCCCCGCGCCCCCGGCCGGCGAGGTGAGCGTGACCGGTGCGCTCCAGGCGTCGGAGACCCCGGGCAACAACGGGGTGAGCGCCCGCGGCGGGCTGCCGCGGGGGCAGACGGCGGCGATCAGCGCGGCGTCCCTGGTGAACCTGGTGCCCTACGACGTGTACGACGCGTACGTCACGCTCAACCGCGGCGACTCCGGGATGAAGGCGGTCCCGGCCACCGTGCCGGGCGGCACGGGGCTGGACCTGAAGGCCTTCCAGAACCTCGGCTACACCGCCGAGTGGTTCGCCTTCGTGGGCTTCGTGGTGTTCATGTGGTTCCGGCTGCTGCGCCGCGAGCTGGAGTTCGCCCGCGACGCGCAGCTCGGGCTCGTCCCGGACGGGGCGGCCGGGACGAACGGGACCGCTGAAACGGACGGTACTGCCGGGACGAACGGGACCGCCTCCGAGACGAACGGTACGGCCGAGACGAACGGTACGGCGAGCGCCGGCGCGTCCGGCGGGACGGCAAGGTCCGACAAGACCGGCGAGGATCAGGTCGCCGTCAGCAAGCCCGTCCAGTAGACCGAGCCGGCGCAGGCGTTACCCACCACGGCCGACGCGGAGCCGCTGCCCGTCGCGGGCGTGTAGGTGACCGTGACGCTGCCGTCGGCCGGGCCGTCCTCCGTGAGCAGCTGGGCGGAGGTGCCGGTGTCGCTGCCCGTGGTCGCCCCCTCGGTGCCCTGCGCCGGCTCGTCGGTGGGCGACGGGTCGGTGGTGGGGCCGCCGGAGGAGTCGCCGGGGGTGGGGCAGGTCTCGGTGGGCACCCAGGCGAACTTCACCTCGTAGGCCTCGCCCGGCTTGAGCACCAGCTGCGGCACCTCAAGGGAGGGGTCGGGCAGCCCGGCGGCCGGGTCGCCCGCGACATGGCGCGAGGTGCCGATCCTCGCCCGGTCGGCCGCGCCCGCCGGGGTGACGGTCACGCCGCCGGGGCCGGTGACGGTGCAGCGGGTACCGGAGACGTTGCTGACCCGGAAGGAGCCGTAGACGGCGCCAGTGGAGTCGGGGGCGGCGCTGGTGGCGACCGCGGGACCGAGATGGGCGCTGGTGCAGGCGGGGGCCTCGGCGGTGGTGCCGGCGGAGGGGCCGGTGCCCTCGGTGGCGCCCTGGGTGGCGCCGGGGGTGCCCTTCTCCTTGCCCTTGCCCTTCTCCTTGCCGCCCTTGCCGGCCTCGTCGGAGGAGCTGCCGGCGGTGGTCTCGCCGCCCGTTCCGCCCATGGCGTCGCCGGTGCCGCCCTGGGTCTGGGAGGCGTGGCCGACGGCGGAGGGGTTGGCGTCGGAGCCGGTGCTGTTGGAGACGTGCACGAGGGCCGGGACGGCGGTGCCGACGAAGAGGGCGGCGGCGGCCATGCCGATCATCGCCTGCCGCTTGCGTGCCCGGCGGGCAGGGACGGCGCGGCGCAGATACTCCAGGGTGCCGTCGCTCGGCTCGACCTGCCGCACCGCCTGGTGCAGCAGCTCGCGCAGTTTCTGCTCGTCCGAGTCGAGCCCCTCGGGGCTCTGGCCGTCGAGGCCGTCGTTCACTGTTCCGTTCCCAGCGTGTGGTTCCTTGGCCCCGGGCCCGGGGAGCGCGGTGGGTTCGCGCGTCTCCTCGGCCTCGGGGGGCGCGGTGGGCTCGCGCCTCTTCTCGGCCCCAGCGGGGGCAGTGGACTCGCGCTCCTGCTCGGCCCCAGCCGGGGCAGTGGACTCGCGCCCCTGCTCGGCCCCAGCCGGGGCAGTGGACTCGCGCCCCTGCTCGGCCCCAGCCGGGGCAGTGGACTCGCGCCCCTGCTCGGCCCCAGCCGGGGCAGTGGACTCGCGCCCCTGCTCGGGGCCTGTGCCCTCGGGGCGGGCGGTGCTGCCGTCGCTCATGCCGGCGCCTCCATGGCCAGCCGCAGCGCCGCGATGCCACGCGAACCGTACGCCTTGACCGAGCCCAGCGAGATGCCGAGGGTCTCGGCGACCTGGGCCTCGGTCATGTCCGCGAAGTAGCGCAGCACCAGCACCTCGCGCTGGCGGCGCTGCAGCCCCTTCATGGCCTGGATGAGGGAGTCGCGCTCGAGCTGCTCGTAGGCGCCCTCCTCCGCGCTCGCCATGTCGGGCATCGGCTTGGACAGCAGCTTCAGCCCGAGGATGCGGCGGCGCAGCGTGGACCGGGAGAGGTTGACGACCGTCTGGCGCAGATACGCCAGGGTCTTCTCCGGGTCGCGGACGCGCTTGCGGGCGGAGTGCACCCGGATGAACGCCTCCTGGACGACGTCCTCGCAGGAGGCGGTGTCGTCGAGCAGGAGCGCGGCGAGACCGAGCAGCGAGCGGTAGTGCGCCCGGTAGGTCTCGGTGAGGTGATCGACGGTCGTTCCGGCCGCCACTGCCTCGTCGGCGCCGTCACGCTGGTTCGGGAGGCGGGCCGGCCGCGCTGCTGGCATCGGCGCGATCACCGGCATGCCACCGGGCGACCCGGGCATACGCGGTCGGACGGCCTGGCGGGGCGGGCGCAGGCCCAAGCCAGGCGGCGCTGTGAAGTCGAGTACCTCAGCCACGCAAGTTGGACACGTTTCCCCTCGTAAGGGTTGTACGTGCCGGGCGTCACTTCTGCGCCGACGTCCTTTGCCCTCATGTGCCCCGCTCATCCCCTATGTCGCGTCATAACGGGCGTCCCCACGCCCGGTTCCAGGCGTCCCCACGCACCGGAAAGGGTGACCGCATAGACGCTCCCCGCCCTCTGCGCGGTTGCGGAGAACGGGGAGGCAAATTTACACACGCCCTTCATGGAATCTTAGTGCTGGGCACAACTTTTCCGCCTGAGGGCCCGGAGCAGGACAAATCCTCCGCGTGCGGACCGCCGGAAGGCTAGCTCTCGGCGGCCACCAGCTCGGCGATCTGCACGGTGTTCAGGGCCGAGCCCTTGCGCAGATTGTCCCCGCAGACGAACAGCTCCAGCGCGGTGGGGTCGTCCAGCGCCCGGCGTACGCGCCCCACCCACGTCGGGTCGGTGCCGACCGCGTCGACGGGCGTGGGGAACTCGCCCGCGGCCGGGTTGTCGCAGAGCACCACACCCGGTGCCGTGGCCAGGATCTCCCGGGCCCGGTCGACGGTGACCTCGTTCTCGAAGCGGGCGTGCACGGTGCACGAGTGCGTGGTGACCACCGGCACCCGTACGCAGGTCACGGCCACCGGGAGGTTCGCCAGGCCGAGGATCTTGCGGGTCTCCTCGCGGACCTTGAGCTCCTCGGACGACCAGCCGTCCTCCCGCACCGTCCCCGCCCAGGGCACCACGTTCAGCGCCACCGGCTCCGGGAAGGGCCCGGTGTTGTCGCCCACGGCCCGCCGCACGTCGCCGGGGCTGGTGCCCAGCTCGGTGCCGGCGACCAGGGACAGCTGCTCGCGCAGAGTCCGCACGCCCGCGTGCCCGGCGCCGCTGGCGGCCTGGCAGGCGGAGACGACCAGCTCGCGCAGGCCGAACTCGGCGTGCAGCGCACCCAGGGCGACGATCATCGACAGGGTGGTGCAGTCGGGGTTGGCGATGATGCCGCGCGGCCGCAGCCGTACCGCGTGCGGATTGACCTCGGGGACGACGAGCGGCACCTCGTCCTCCATGCGGAAGACGCAGGAGGTGTCGATCACCACCGCGCCGCGCGCGGCGGCGACGGGCGCCCACTGCCCGGCGACCTCGTCGGGCACGTCGAACAGGGCGATGCCGACGCCGTCGAAGGCCTCCTCGGTGAGCGCCACGACCTCGACCTCCTCACCGCGCACGGCCAGCTTGCGGCCGGCCGAGCGCGGTGAGGCGATGAGTCGGATCTCGCCCCAGATGTCCTTCCGCTGGGACAGGATCTGCAGCATGACCGTGCCGACGGCACCGGTCGCCCCCACGACCGCGAGCGTCGGCCGCACGACCCCGCCGGGCCGTCCGGTACCGGCCATCAGCGGCCGGTGCCTCCGTAGACGACGGCCTCGTCGCTGTCGGAGTCCAGTCCGAAGGCGGTGTGCACGGCGCGCACGGCCTCCTGCACGTCGTCCTTGCGCGTGACGACCGAGATGCGGATCTCGGAGGTCGAGATCAGCTCGATGTTCACCCCGGCGTCGCTGAGCGCGGTGAAGAAGTCGGCCGTGACACCCGGGTTGGTCTTCATGCCGGCGCCGACCAGGGAGATCTTGCCGATCTGGTCGTCGTAGCGCAGCGAGTCGAAGCCGATGGCGGCCTTGGCCCGCTCCAGGGCGTCGATGGCCTTGCGGCCGTCGGTCTTGGGCAGCGTGAAGGTGATGTCCGTCAGCCCCGTGGACGCGGCGGAGACGTTCTGCACCACCATGTCGATGTTGATCTCGGCGTCGGCGATGGCGCGGAAGATCGAGGCAGCCTCGCCCGGCTTGTCCGGCACGCCGACCACCGTGATCTTGGCCTCGGAGGTGTCGTGCGCGACACCGGAGATGATGGCCTGCTCCACCTGCTTGTCCCCTTGCTTGATCGGCTCGCTGCTGACCCACGTGCCCTGAAGGCCGCTGAAGCTGGAGCGGACGTGGATCGGGATGTTGTACCGGCGGGCGTACTCCACGCAGCGGTGGAGCAGCACCTTGGACCCGGAGGCGGCCAGTTCGAGCATGTCCTCGAACGAGATCCAGTCGATCTTCCGGGCCTTCTTCACCACGCGCGGGTCGGCGGTGAACACACCGTCGACGTCGGTGTAGATCTCGCACACCTCGGCGTTCAGCGCTGCGGCCAGCGCCACGGCCGTGGTGTCGGACCCGCCCCGCCCGAGGGTGGTGATGTCCTTGGTGTCCTGGCTGACGCCCTGGAACCCGGCGACGATGGCGATGTTGCCCTCGTCCACCGAGGCCTGGATCCGGCCCGGCGTGACATCGATGATGCGGGCTTTGTTGTGGACCGAGTCGGTGATGACACCTGCCTGGCTGCCGGTGAAGCTCTGGGCGTTGTGGCCCAGGTTTTTGATCGCCATGGCCAGCAGTGCCATGGAGATCCGCTCTCCGGCGGTCAGCAGCATGTCGAGCTCGCGCCCGGCAGGCATCGGGGAAACCTGCTCGGCGAGATCGATCAGCTCGTCCGTCGTGTCGCCCATCGCGGAAACCACGGCGACCACCTGGTGGCCGTTCTTCTTGGCTTCCACGATCCTCTTGGCGACGCGCTTGATGCCTTCGGCATCGGCTACGGAGGAGCCTCCGTACTTCTGCACGACAAGGCCCACGTGCGCTCCTCGCTCAGTCCGTCGTTTTCCACGGTCCGTACACATGTGTGCAGGCCGCAGTCGGCAGTCAGTCTAACGAGCGTCCGAATTTCCCCTTCGCGATATCGCATCGTGAGACATCCGGGCACCCGTGCAGCAGGGCTCATGCCCAGGGCCGCCAAGACCACTCGGAAAAGCGACCTGAGTCACACACCTGCCGGGGCGGAATCAGCCGGATTCCAGGCGCACGGTCCCCATGATCTTGCGCACGGTGGTCTCGGTCACTTCCCCGGGCACCTTCGTGGCGCCGACGAGGGAGACGGACATGACCTTCCCCTCGGAGTCCCGGAAAGCGAAGGTCCACGCCCGGCCGTCCGACGCACACTTCTTTGCCGTGCTCACACCAGTGGACCAGGCGGAGGCCAGGGTGCCGGACAGGCCCGACCGGGTGGTGAAGTTCTCCACGCGGCCGGAACGGACCTTGCCGCGGTCCGGCTGGGCGTACTCCCCGTACACCCAGGCCCGGGAATCGCCGGAGGCGGCCTCGCGGGGATCGGCGGCCCCGCTGTTCCCCCTGCTGCCTACGCTCGCCAGCGGGGTGTCCTCCTGTGACCCGTCCCGGTTCTCGTCCGAGGTGCACCACTTCTCTTTGAGATACGCCGGGGCGCGCATGGCGACCAGCGGCGTGTCCTCGGGGTCGTCGTTCTCGGCCGTGTACCGGACCCAGTCCGCGGATTTCGGATCCCACTCGGGCGGCACGTCGAAGGCGATGCCCCGTTCCGGGTTCAGCACGACCTTCCAGCCGCGGACGAGGGGTTCCGGGCCGGCGTCGCCCCGGGAGTCCGCCGGGCTCTGACTCCGGGACTGCGTAGGCGGGGCGGGTGCGGGGCCCGGATCGCTGCCGTCGCCGTCACCCAGCAGTACGTACCCGGCGACGGCCGCACACGCCACGACCACCGTTGCGGACGCCGCGACCGCGACGGTGACGGCCCGGTTGCTCCGCCGGGGCGGCGGGGGTCCGGCCGGCTGCCCGGACGGGCTCGTGGGCATGTCCCGCCACGCGTGCTCACTCTTCGCCGGCTGCTCCCCTGGCCACATGCCGCACCACGATACGGCGCAGGGAAGAAGGTGATCGTGTGGGGTGGGCCGGGCCCGAGTTCTCAGGCCCCGGGCCGGAGTTCGGCGATGAAGGCGGCCCAGGCGGACGCGGGAACGGTCAGACGAGGGCCTTCGGCGTTCTTCGAGTCGCGGATGTGGACGGGGGTTTCCAGAGCCACCTCGACGCAGTTGCCGCCCTCGTCGTCGCTGTAGCTCGACCTGATCCACTTCCGCTGGTCGCTCATGGCTGAGCCACCATCCCGTCGATGAAGCGGGCCGACTCAGCAGGGCTGAGAGCCTGTGCGCGGATCATGCTAAGCCGCTCGGTCGCACGATTGACAACCCCCGGATCGGCCGACAGATCGCTCGCCAACGAACCCTCGGTGAAAGCGAATCGCTCATGCGCTCGCGTCTCCAGCAACACCATGGGGCCCAGGAGCGCCACAGGAATGGCTCGCTCGAACGGCAGTACTTGCAGGGCGACATTGCGGGGAGGCCCCACCTCGAGCAGGCGGCCCAACTGCTCCTGGCCGGCCAGGGGTTGCGCAGTGCCGCCTCGGGGCCCCCGGGCGGGCAGCAGCTCGGCGGCCGGGGTGAGCGTGCCGTCACCTACCTCGGGGTGCCGGCCCTGGACGGCAACACCTGGCCCCTGCGCTGGTACGGCATCCCGACCCGGACCGCCCCGCACGTCCCGCCGGAGGCACGGGCACGGGTGCTGGGCGTCAGGGGGCAGCGATGAACGCCAGTTGGCAAGTCGGCCTTGCGGCCGCAGGCGTCACTGCACCGGGCGCATGCCCAGCGGCTCGCCGATCTCGCGGGCCATGACCCTGCCCGCCTCGAACTCCAGGGTGTCGTCGCCCACGTCCTGGTCGGTGTCCAGGCCGTCGAGTTCGGCGAGGGGCTGGTTCAGGCGGACGTGGGCCACCACCGACTGCAGGGCGCGCAGGGTCGCGGAGGCGGTGCTGCCCCAGTTGGAGAAGTAGGAGAACTGCCACCACCACAGGGCCTCGGTGGTGCGGCCGGCGCGGTAGTGGGCCATGCCGTGGCGCAAGTCGGTGATGACGTCGGCCAGGTCGTCGGAGATGCGGGCCGGGACCGGCTTCTTGCGGGGCTCGTAGGGGTCGAAGACCTCGGAGTAGACGTCGACCGGCTCCAGCATGCGGGCCAGGTTCTCGCGGAGTTCGTCCACGTCGGGCTCCGGGCCCGGGTCGGGCTCGTAGCGCTCGTCGGGGACGAAGTCCTCGTGCGCCCCCAGCCGGCCGCCGGCGAGGAGGAGCTGGGAGACCTCCAGCAGGAGGAAGGGGACGGCCGAGTCCGGCTCGTCGCCCTTC
Organism: Streptomyces thermospinosisporus; assembly: GCF_039526425.1. Classification (NCBI taxonomy): domain Bacteria; kingdom Bacillati; phylum Actinomycetota; class Actinomycetes; order Kitasatosporales; family Streptomycetaceae; genus Streptomyces; species Streptomyces thermospinosisporus. The sequence continues at coordinate 57,943 of NZ_BAAAIZ010000096.1, read as the reverse complement.
GCCACCTCCGTGACGGCGACCAGGAAGCTCTCGATCTGATCCGCGATCTGGACCGCGAAGTCGTCCGGGTTCTGGTCCGTCGCGTGCAGCGTGGCATCAGACATCTAGGAGTCGTCTCCCCTCGAAGGCACGGCCGAGGGTGACCTCGTCCGCGTATTCCAGGTCGCCACCCACCGGGAGGCCGCTGGCCAGGCGGGTGACCTTCAGGCCCATGGGCTTGATCATGCGGGCGAGGTAGGTGGCCGTGGCCTCGCCCTCCAGATTCGGGTCCGTGGCCAGGATCAGCTCGTTGACCGTGCCGTCGGCCAGCCGTGCCAGAAGCTCGCGGATCCGCAGGTCGTCGGGGCCCACTCCGTCGATGGGGCTGATCGCGCCGCCGAGGACGTGGTAGCGGCCCCGGAACTCACGGGTGCGCTCAATCGCCACGACGTCCTTCGGCTCCTCCACGACGCAGATGACGGCCGGGTCGCGGCGGGCGTCGCGGCAGATGCCGCACTGCTCCTGCTGCGCCACGTTCCCGCAGACCGCGCAGAAGCGGACCTTGGCCTTCACTTCCATGAGCGCGTGCGCGAGGCGCCGTACGTCGGCCGGCTCCGCCTGAAGGATGTGGAAGGCGATCCGCTGGGCGCTCTTCGGACCGACGCCGGGCAGCCGCCCGAGCTCGTCGATGAGGTCCTGCACCACGCCTTCGTACAACGGACTGCCGTCCTTCCTGGGGTTCCTTCACTACGTACGGTAGAGGGCTCGGCCGGTCTGAGAAAGGCAGAGCGACTCAGAACGGCAGACCGGGGATGCCGCCCCCGCCCAGGCCCTGCGCGAGCGGGCCGAGCTTCTGCTGCTGCAGCTCCTGGGCGTTCTCGTTGGCCGCGTGGACCGCCGCGACGACCAGGTCGGCGAGGGTCTCGGTGTCCTCCGGGTCCACCGCCTTCGGGTCGATCCTCAGCGCGCGCAGCTCTCCCGAGCCGGTGACGGTGGCCTTCACCAGGCCGCCGCCGGCCTGCCCCTCGACCTCCGTGCCGGCCAGCTCCTCCTGCGCCTTGGCCAGGTCCTGCTGCATCTTCTGGGCCTGCTGGAGCAACTGCTGCATGTTGGGCTGGCCACCACCGGGGATCACGATCAGCTCCCATCGTCACCGCGTTGTCGGGCGTTTTCCCGTTCGGCACGAGCCTACGTGGTCGCAGCGGCCGTCGCCCCAGCACTCTTTCGAGTGAGCCGCGCCGGGACCCTATACCTGATCAAGGCCCCCGTACGGGCGGAAAAGCGGCCGAAACACCGGCGCGCCCACCCTTTGGGCGGTATCAAGGGTCCGCCGCATCGACACCGGGCGTCATCGTCCGGGTGCGCGGAGTGAACGGTACGTGCCGGCCGGGGGCGGTCGGGGAGCAGGCGGATCGGTCGGGGTCAGTCACGTAGTCGCGGTCAGTAGGGAGTACCGGGTGGGTCAGCCGGAGATGCAGCCCGAGGGTCGGCCTCAGAACGGGCGGGGCGAGCTGCGCGGCGAGGGGGCGGCCTGGCTGCGGCCGGGGCAGGCGGGGCCGGGGGACCTCGGCGGCCGGGTCTTCCCGCTCGGTGACTGGGGCGAGCCCGCGGCCCGGCTGGACGAGCTGTACCGGTGGGTGGAGCGGGGCGCGCTGGAGACGGCCGCCTGGTATCTCGCCGACCGGGTCTGGAAACGCCGGTGCGCCCGGGCGCTGCGCTCCGGCGCGGCGGCGGGCGCGGTGACCGGGGCGGCGCTGCCGCTGCTGGACCTGGCCGGGGCGGTGAACGGGGTCGCGCCCTGGGGGTATCTGGCGCTGCTGCTGGGTGTGGCGTGTGTGGCCGGGGACCGGTTCTTCGGGGTGACGTCCGGCTGGATGCGGGACGTGGCGACCGCGCAGGCGGTGCAGCGGCGGTTGCAGGCGCTGCAGTTCGACTGGGCGTCGGAGTGCGTCCGGGAGGTGCTGGGTCCCGCGGAGGGCACGGCGAGCGAGGCGGCGGAGCGGTGCCTGAGCGTGCTGCGCCGCTTCTCGGAGGACATCACGGAGCTGGTGCGGGTCGAGACGGCGGGCTGGATGGTGGAGTTCCGCACCGGGAGCGCGCCGGTGAGCGTGCACACGGCGGTGGCGAGCGGCGGGCGGCAGGAGCAGGGCTCGTCGCCGAACGGGCGGGTCCCGTCGCACCCCGGCCAGCCGCGCCCCAACATGCCGCGCCAGCGGCCCCCGGAGCCGAGGTAGGAGCCAGAGCCCAGGTAGAGCCGGGGCCCAGGTAGAGCCAGGGGCCGGGGTCAGTCCCGGTTGAAGGTCAGCTCGCCCCCGCTGTGGACGCGGCGGAGCGAGCCGTCCGGGAGCAGGGTGATCTCGCTGGCGGAGCCCGGTGTGCAGGCGCTGCTGGGCCGGCCGACGGTGACCGTGGACGGGCCGAGCCGCAGCCGGTCGTCGGAGGCGGAGGTCAGGTCGGCCTCGAAGACGCAGTGGTAGGTGCCGTTGCCGGTGGGGCCGTCCGCGACGAGGGAGAGCACCGTGTCGCCGGTCTCGCCCTGCTGGAGGGTCAGCCGGCGGGAGTGCTCCCCCATCGCGTTGGTGAACGAGGTGGACCAGCTGCCCAGATAGGCGGTGGGGATCGCCCCGTCGGACGGCGGCGGGGTGGTGCTCGGCCGCTTCGGGTCGTCCGGTCCGGTGGTGGGGGTGGTGGCGCCGGTGGTCCCGGGTGCGGTGGCGGCCGTCGAGGGCGGCGGATGCTCGGCCTGGTCCTTGTCGCCGCCGCTCATCAGCGCGTACACGGTGCCGCCCGCCGCGACCGCGACGACCAGGGCGATCAGCACGAGCATCGCGGTGGAGGACCGCGGGTCCCGCCGGGGGTCCTGCCCGCCGGGTGCCCCGTAGTAGGGCGGTGGGCCGTACGGCGGGGTGGCGCCGCTCGGGTAACCGCCGTACGGGTAGCCGTAGGCGGCGGGCTGGGGGTGCTGCTGCGGGTGGCCGGGGGTACCCGGGGCCGGGCCCGGGGGCGGCATGGTGCCGCCCGGACCGCCGACGACCACGGTCGGCAGGTGGTTCACCGGGCCTCCGCTGCCCGGCTCACCCGGAGGCGGCGGGGCGGAGTCGTCGTCCGCGGGGGCGTGTTCGGGCGTCGCGGCGGGGGCGGCGCCGGAGGAGGATGCGGCGGGAGCGCTTCGGGCAGCCCCCTCGGGTGACGCACCGGCCGGGGTCCCGGACACGGCGGTGGGCGTCGGCCCGCCCGGGGCCGCCTGAGCCGCCGGGGCCTCGGGGTCCTCCGTGTCCAGCAACTGCACCGCGTGGCGGCCCAGTTGGGCGACCAGGGCGCTCGGGAGCCACGGGTCGCGGGAGCGGCCGTCGGCGACCGTGTCCTGAGCCCCGGTCCGCCGCAGGATCTCGTCCAGTCCGGGACGCGCGGCGGGATCCTTCTTCAAACAGTCGCTGATGAGGTCCCGCAGCGCCTCGGGCACCGGCTCGAGGTCCGGCTCCTCCTGCGCGATGCGGAACATCAGCGCGTGCACCCCGCTGTTGGCGGTGCCGAAGGGCAGCTTGCCGGTGGCGGCGTAGGCGAGGACCGAGCCCAGGCAGAACACGTCGCAGGCCGGGGTGATGCGGTCGCCGCGCACCTGCTCGGGCGCCATGAAGCCGGGCGAGCCGACCAGCGCCCCGGTGCGGGTGAGCCCGCCGTCGGTCACCGTCTGCAGGGCCCGCGCGATCCCGAAGTCGATCACCCGCGGGCCGTCGATGGTGACCAGCACATTGGACGGCTTGAGGTCCCGGTGGACCATCCCCGCCGCGTGAATGTCCTTCAGCGCGTACCCCAGACCGGCGGCGAGGATGCGCACCGACCGCTCCGGCAGCGCCCCGTGGTCGTGGCCGACGACCTGCTGCAGGCTGGGCCCCGCGACATACCCGGTGGCCACCCACGGCACCGAAGCCTCGGTGTCCGCGTCCAGCACGGGCGCCGTCCAGTGGCCGCCGACCTGCCGGGCCGCCTGCACCTCCTGCCGGAAGCGCGCGCGGAACTCCTCCTGCCGGGCCAGCTCCTCCCGGACGAGCTTCACGGCGACCGTGCGGCCCCGCTCGGAACGGGCCAGATAGACGTGCCCCATCCCCCCGGCCCCGAGCCGCGCGAGCAGCCGGTACGCCCCGATCTGCTGCGGATCCCCGGGCCCGAGCTTCTCCATCGCTGCGCCGCCTTCCCCCCAAGTGAGCAACAAGCCGAGGATAGTGCCGGGCCGGGGCGGGGTGAGCTGGGCTACCTCTACGGTTCCGTAACAGGCCCGTCCAGGCGGTCGAGGACCTCGGACAGGCGTTCCAAGGCCGCGACCGCACCGGCCAGTTCAGCCTCCCCGTACGCCCGCGCCAGCCGCTCGGCGAAGGCCGCGTGCCCGGGGTCGATGCGGGCGATCGCGGCCCGCCCCTCCTCGGTGGGCGCGAGGAGCTTGGCGCGGCGGTGGGCCGGGTTGGGGCGGTACTCGGCGAGGCCCTGCCCGACCAGCAGGTCGGCGATGCGCTGGACGCTCTGCCGGGTGATGCCCATGACGCGGGCGATGCCCGCCACCGGCAGCGGCTCGGTGAGGACCGCGCCGAGCACCTGCCAGCGGGCCGCGGTGAGGCCGGCGGGGCGGGCCAGCTCCTCGGCCAGCTGCAGGAACTGGCCGTTGAGCCGGAAGACGCCGAGCGCGGCGCGGCTGAGCAGCTCCTGCCGCGCCCTGCCGCCTGCGTCGTCCGGGGTCGTTGTGCTCACTGCGCCGCCGCCTGCAGCTCGGCGTACGCGGCGGCGTCCGAGTCGTGGAACAGCCGGTACCAGGCGTCGATCACCTTCTCGTCGTAGGCGCCGAGCAGCCGGAAGATCTCGCGTGCGAAGGCGACGGGCTCGGTGGGCCCGGCGGTGATCAGCCCGCGGTCGGTGACGGCGTCGGTGCCGGCGTACCGCTCCCCGCCCGCGTATCCGGTGGCCGCGAGGTAGGGCAGCGCGGCGCTGGTGTGCGCCCGGTCGTCCAGCAGGCCGTCGCGGGCGAGCCCGGCGGTGGCGCCGCAGATCGCGGCGACGGGCACCCCGGCGTCGAGGAAGGCGCGGGCGGCCCGGGCGAAGGGGGCGAGCGAGTCGCCCTCGTCCCACAGGCGGGCGCCGGTGAGGATCAGCAGCGAGCTGTCCTCGGGGCGCAGCGCGTCGAGCGCCAGGTCGGGGACGATGCGCAGTCCGCCCATGGTGGTGACGGGCTCCGTGGTGGGTCCGACGGTACGGATCCCGAACCCGGCCTGTGTGAGATGGGCGGTGGTGTGGCCGGTCTCCCAGTCGGCGAAGGTGTCGTAGAGGGCGAGGTGGACGGGTTTGCGGGTCATGACCGCTCCCTGGGCTCGGGGGGATGGGTGACACCTGCTTCTGGTCCTGTGGTCCTGCTCCCGATGACAAAATGCTGTCATTTCGACAGCATGCTGTCAATAGCCGAATGGCCCGTAGGCCCTGCCTTCCGCCCCTGCTGTCGACAACTTGTCGCGGAAACCCCGCGACCGCAGACAGGCCGCCGATGTCGCCGCCGCCCGCGTGCCCCCTACGCTCGGCGTATGACCCCTCAGACCCCTCAGCCGAACCCCGAGGCCGGCGCCGCCGTCAAGGCCGCCGACCGTGCGCACGTCTTCCACTCCTGGTCCGCGCAGGAGCTCATCGACCCGCTCGCCGTCGCCGGAGCGGAGGGGTCGTACTTCTGGGACTACGACGGGCGCCGCTACCTCGACTTCACCAGTGGTCTCGTCTACACGAACGTCGGCTACCAGCACCCCAAGGTCGTCGCCGCGATCCAGGAGCAGGCGGCGAGGATGACGACCTTCGCGCCGGCGTTCGCCGTCGAGGCCCGCTCGGAGGCGGCCCGGCTGATAGCCGAGCGCACCCCCGGCGACCTGGACAAGATCTTCTTCACCAACGGCGGCGCCGACGCCAACGAGCACGCGGTGCGCATGGCCCGCCTGCACACGGGCCGCCCCAAGGTGCTCTCCGCGTACCGCTCGTACCACGGCGGCACCCAGCAGGCGATCAACCTCACCGGCGACCCGCGCCGCTGGGCCTCCGACACCGCCTCGCAGGGCGTGGTGCACTTCTGGGCGCCCTTCCTGTACCGCTCGCGCTTCTACGCCGAGACCGAGGAGCAGGAGTGCGCCCGGGCGCTGGAGCACCTGGAGACGACGATCACCTTCGAGGGGCCGTCGACCATCGCCGCGATCCTGCTGGAGACCATCCCCGGCACCGCCGGGATCATGGTGCCGCCCGCCGGTTACCTCGCGGGCGTGCGGGAGCTGTGCGACAAGTACGGGATCGTGCTGATCCTGGACGAGGTCATGGCCGGGTTCGGGCGGACCGGCAAGTGGTTCGCGGCGGACCTGTACGACGTGGTCCCCGACCTGATGACCTTCGCCAAGGGCGTGAACTCCGGCTATGTGCCGCTGGGCGGCGTCGCCATCTCCGGCGCGATCGCGGAGACCTTCGGCAAGCGCGCCTACCCGGGCGGTCTGACCTACTCCGGCCACCCGCTGGCCTGCGCCGCCGCCGTCGCGACGATCAACGCGATGGAGGAGGAGGGCATCGTCGAGAACGCGGCCCGGCTCGGTGAGACCGTCCTCGGTCCCGGACTGTGCGAGCTGGCCGAGCGCCACCCGAGCGTCGGCGATGTGCGCGGCGTCGGCATGTTCTGGGCGGTGGAGCTGGTCCGCAACCGCGAGACCCGCGAGCCGCTGGTGCCGTACAACGCGGCCGGCGAGGCCAACGCCCCGATGGCGGCGTTCGCGGCCGCCGCGAAGGAGGGCGGCCTGTGGCCCTTCGTGAACATGAACCGCACCCATGTGGTGCCGCCGTGCACGGTGAGCGAGGCGGAGCTGAAGGAGGGCCTGGCGGTGCTGGACGCGGCACTGTCGGTGGCCGACCAGCACGTGGAGTAGCGGCACCGGGCGGGGCATGGGGCCTGCCCTGCCCCAACGCGTAAGGTGACGTGCTCGTAAGGACCGTGGACCGGGCCCGCGCGGGCGGCCGTGTGCGCCGCGGGCCACCGGACCGGCCCGCGGGGCTTAAGGTCCCCACGAGCACGTCACCGGCTTCGCGACGAGGGAGACACCCGACCATGCTCAGCGGCCATGTCGCCGTGACCCGCAGCACCCTGCGGCAGCAGATCGCCGACGCGCTGCGCGACGAGGTGCTGGCCGGGCGGCTGCAACCGGGGCAGGAGTTCACGGTCAAGGAGATCGCCGACCAGTACGGGGTCTCCGCGACCCCCGTGCGGGAGGCGCTGGTCGACCTCTCGGCGCAGGGCCTGCTCGACGCCGACCACCATCGCGGCTTTAGGGTGCACGAGTACTCCGCGGCCGACTTCCGCGGCATGATCGAGGCGCGGAGCCTGGTCACCGACGGCATGTTCGCCGCGCTGGAAGAGGGCCGCCTCACCCACCTCGCGCCCGAGGAACCCCGGACCGCCGCCGCCCTCGCCGGTGTCCGGCGGCGCGGTGAGGAGGCCCAGCGGGCGGCCCTCGCCGGGGACCTCACCGTGCTCATCGGCTACGACCTGCGCTTCTGGCGCGAGCTCGGGTCGCTGTTCGGCAACCCGTACCTCAGCGACTTCCTGCACCGGCTGCGGGTGCAGACCTGGGTGTGCGTGGTGCAGCAGCTGCGGCGGATGCCCGACCTGCGGGGGCGGCTGTGGTCCGACCACACCGCCCTGGTCGACGCCCTCTCGCGCGGCGACATCAAGGCCGCCCGCGCGATCGTCGAGTCCTACAACGCCCACGGACTGGCGCTGGTCGACCGCCTCCGGGACGGCTGATCCCGGAGGTCGTTCGTCCTGCTGCGTCGCCCGCCCCCGTACGGGTAGGGGACCTGCACGAAGACGAAAGCACGGTGCTCGCCGTACTCTTCCTTGACGACTTCCCCGATCCTCCCGACGACCGACGGCCCTGGGGCCGTGTGAGGAGCCCTCTTTGGCCTGTGACCTGTGGCTGGTGCCCCTCGTGGACGTGTTGTGCCACACGCCCGGCAATCCGTTCGCCGAGGAACTCGCGCAGTACAACTCGGTGCTCGCCGCTGCGGGCCTGCCACCGGTGCCGGTGTACCAGTACATGCCGGGACTGTCCGGGGAGGTCGCCCCGGTCGCGGGATTCGACTACGACGCGCTGCACTTCCTGCGCCGCGCCTATCTGCTCCAGGTGTGCGGCCTTCCGGTGACCCCGGTGGACGAACTCGGCGGTGACTACGAGCAGCTGCTGGAGATGTTCGACGCCACGGCCCAGCAGTCCCACCTCGTCTGGCACTACGACCACGCGGGCGCGTACGTCCCTCTCGACTTCCCGACCCCGCTGTCCAGCGACGAACTCCTCGCCGGCGGCGGCCCCCTGGGCTCCTCCCAGGCACTCCTGCGGGAACTGGAGCTCGTCGCCCCCACCCTCGGCATCGACCCGGCCAACCCCCCGGCCGCGCCCGAACCCCCGCGTGCCCCCACCGAGCTGGAGGAGCCGGCCCTGCCCGCCCCGTACGACCCCAGCCCCTTCTCCCGCGAGCGCCACGTCTGGCTGGGCCTGCACGCGGCGGCGACGCGGAGCCTGGCGCAGGGGTCGATGATCGTGTTCAGCTGAGCCGCAATCCTGGGGCGAGGGTCACCGCCCCAGCTGGGCGAGTCCCTTCTGCATGTCGTCGACGTTCATCACCGGTGTGTAGGTGATCTCCGCGCCGAGCTGCATGAAGTACGGTTCGCTGATCACCGGCATCTGCGAGCTGTCCTGCATGTCGAAGACCAGATAGGCGGTGCGCTTGCCGTGGTCCGAGGTGAAGTAGGCCGCCTCGGGCTTGATCTGTTCCAGGGATTCCCCGATCAGTTTCGCCAGCGTGCCGTTCCTGATGGCCTCGTTCGCCTTCTCCGTGTCCATGGAAGCCTTGAGCATCACGCGCATCGCACTCACCTTCTCCGGTCGACGCACGTGGGGTACACCCTCAGGCTATGCCCGCCGCACGGACCCGTCGACCGTGCCCGGCGAGCCGCACCGGCGGGCCGCACCGGTGGGCCGCCCCGGCGGGCTGCCCTGGCCCCGGCGATCCCCCGCGCTCGATCCCCTGCCCCCAATCCTCCGTCAGCTCGCCCGGGAATCCCCTATCCGCTGATGCCGACGCCGACGCCGACGCCGACGCAGGAGACGACGTACGCCCCGAACAGCGCGAGAAGCAGCCCCAAGAACCGGGTCCACCGGGGCAGGGGGCTGTGCCGGTGGGCGGTGTGCATGCGCCTGAGTTCCACGACGGCGGAGAGCACGCCGAGCGCGGCGATCGCGGTGAACACCCAGAACAGCGTGGGCCGTTCGTCCAAGGACGTCTTCTGCACGCCGGCCTTGCCGGTGACGAGCGACAGATACGGAACGACGTACTGAACGGGGCTGAACCCCGGCGCCTCCTGCTGCTCCGGGCTGTCGGTGTGATCCATCGGGGCTGTCGTCTCCCTGGTGTCGCGGCAGCCGGCGGCCTCTGCGGCCGAGGTCATGCCAGCGGGCTCCGCGGCCGAGGAGCCGAGGTCATGCCAGCGGGCTCTGCGGCCGAGGAGCCGAGGTCATGCCGGCGGCCTCTGCGGCCGAGGTCATGCCAGCGGGCTCTGCGGCCGAGGTCATGCCGAGGTCATGCCGAGGGGGAGGCACCCGGCGCGGAGTGCCTCCCGTTGCGGTGCATCGTGCGGTCAGAAGCGGCTGACCATGCCCGGGATGCCCTTGGGCGCCGGGATCGGCAGCACGTTGAAGCCGTTCTGCTGGGACGCCCCGGCCTTGCAGGTCACGTCCTTGGACGGCAGCTTGCCGGTGGTGAGGTAGGCGGTGGCCGTCTTGTCGGCGCAGGACTTGGTGCCGTAGATGCCGTGGCCGACACCCCCGCGGACGGTGACCATCCTGGCGCCCTTCATGGCCCTGCGCAGGCCCTGGCCGCTGGTGAGGGGCGTCTGGGGGTCCCACTCGTTCTGCAGGATCAGCGCACGCACCTTGTTGTCGATCCTGGTGGCGGGCTCGCTGCCGTTCCGCTTCCAGAACGCGCAGGGCTTGATGCTGGAGCCGAAGTCCCCGTACAGCGGGTAGGTGCCCTTGTCGCGGACGGCGTCGGCCCGGTACCGCTCCGGATCGCGCGGCCAGTTGCGGGTGTCGGCGCAGACCACGGTCCAGAAGGCGGCGTCGCCGTTGTCGGCGGGCACCTTGCCGAAGGCCGGGGGTGCCGGGGTGGGCGTCCTGAGCCCGGGGCCGCCGGACGTGGCCTTCCTGGACTTCTTGGCGGCGGCCTTCTTCAGCTCCACGACGGCCTCGGCGGCGTCCTGCACGCTGAAGAACACCGGACGCAGGCCGACGCGGATGTCGTCGCCGGTCAGCTTGGTGCCGTCGAGGACGATCGGCTTGCGGTCGGCCTGGGCGACCAGGTCGTAGAAGCTCTTGCGCACCGCGGCCGGGGTCCTGCCCAGCTTGTAGGTTGCGTCGCGGCGGGCCGTCCACTCGGTCCACCGGGTGAAGGCGGGCTCGGCTCCCTCGGCCCACACCTGGATCATGCCGCGCCACACCCGGGCCGGGTCGACCGCGCTGTCCAGCACGAAGCGGTCGGTGCGCTTGGGGAACATCTGCGTGTAGACGGCGCCGAGGTAAGTGCCGTACGAGTAGCCCAGATAGGAGATCTTCTTCTCGCCGAGCACGGCACGGATCACGTCCATGTCCCGCGCGGTGTTGCGGGTGGTGATGTGGCTCAGCCTGTCGCCCTGCTTGTTGTTGCACTTGTCGGCGAAGGTCCGGGCCCACTTCACGTCCTTGGCGAACGTCGCGGCCTTGTAGGGCCGTTCCCAGTCCCGCTCCTTCTCCGTGAGCCCGCAGCCGACCGGGGAGCTCTGGCCGACGCCCCGCGGGTCGAAGCCGACGAGGTCGTACTTGGCCTTCACGGACTTGGGCAGCTCGTTCACCATGTACTGCGGCATGTCGACGCCGGGGCCGCCCGGGCCGCCGGGGTTGAGCAGGAGCACACCGCGGCGCTGCTTCTTGGTGCTGGTCTTGTACCTCGAGATCGCGAGGTTCAGCTTCTTGCCGCCCGGCTTGCGGTAGTCGAGCGGCACCTTGATCGTCGCGCACTGGAGGGCGCGGGGTGCCGACTTGTCGCAGCGGTGCCAGGAGACCTTCTGCTTGAGGTAGGGGCCGAGCTGGTTCTCCGCCGCGGACGCCGTGGCGGGAGCCAGCGCGGGCACCAGCGTGGCGACGGTGCCGACCGCCGCCAGGAGGGCTATTCGACTGTTTCTCACGAGGAGTGGGCCCTTGTCGATCGACTACGGGGACCCATCTACCCTTTCGTGCACAGCAGTTGGGGTAATCCGTCCACGGGCCGGATTTTCTCCCACCTCAGAAGGACGAGGTTGCCGTGACAGATGGTGCTTGAGTCGCACAACCGGAAACGGCCCGTGGTCATCTTCCTCAGAAGGCCGGCTGACGCACGTTCAGTTCTGGCCTACGTCAGAAACGTCATCGGCTGTCTCGGCGGTGCCGCCGGGAGTGAGTACGAGCCGGGGGCGGAACGATGGACGGCCGGTACGGACTTCCGCACCGGCCCTCCGTTCACCTGCGCGCCCTACAGGCGTCTGCGGCCGGTGGCTACCCCTTTGCGGCAGTCGGGCCACTTGCTCTCCGGCACGATGAGGGTGGCGGTGGTGTCGTCGAGGGCGTAGCAGAGCTGGGCGTGCAGCACTTCCGCCTCTGCCGGGCTGAGGCGCAGCGCCGTGTCCGCGTCGTAGACACCGTCCCGGCACAGCCAGAGGTCGATGGCGATGGTCCCGTCGTCCTCTCGGCGGACGGGCTTGCTGGGGACGCGGTTGACCTGGACCCGCGGGTTCTTGTGCTGTGTCGCGCTCATCAGGCCGCCGCCCCCAGGGACACGGCGGGTGTGCCGATGTGTCGCTGTTGTCGTTCGTGAGCGACGAGATACGGGCGGACGAGGGGGCCGGTGCAGAGGGGAGCCGTGTGCTCGGTCCGCTTCGTGGTACGCGACCGCGCCACGAGTGCCTCGCTCAGCGCAGGTACGGCAGCGCTGTGCACGAACAGCCGCAGTCCGGAGAGCGTGCGCGGGGCCGCGTGGGCGGGCCGGCCTCGACGCCGACGGCGACCGGTGGCGGGAAGGAGGAGGACGAGGATCACGGCGAGTACCCGTTCGAGGGCATGCCGGATAGGCTTGGGCATGTTGACGCTCCTGTGCAGCGTTGACCTGCCCCGGGGTGCTGGAGACACCGCCGGGGCATCTTGCGTCAGACGGTAATCGTGCGACTACCGCCCGAAGTCAGGCTAGCGCCAGCGATGCTGACGCATCAACATTGATGCACTTATTGGCTCAGCCGGTGACCTGGGTCAGAGCAGTTCGTCGAACTCTCCGGCCTTGGCTCCGGCCAGGAACGCTGCGAGATTCGCCCGGGTGGTCCTGACGACGACATCGGGCTCGTCGCTCTCCCTCACCAGTACGTGCCCGTCGACTACCGCCAACTCCAGGCAGTTCCCCGCCTGTTCGGAGTAGGACGACTTGCGCCACTGAATGTCCATCCGATTCACGCTCTCACAGTTCGTGCAGCACCTTGCGTATGAAGTCACGCGAGGGTCCGGGCTCCAGGGACCGCTGCTCCATGCGGTCAAGTACAGCGCGGTAGTTCGTCAGATGCGTCTCCGAGTCCAGGAACGTCACGCCGTTCGGCACATCGATCTGAACGGTGTCGAGCTGCCGGACGGGACCGCAGGCGTACATGGTCGAGCTGCCCGCGCTCGGAAACCCGCCCGCCGAGAAGGGCACCACGCGCAGGGTGACGGCCTCACGCTCCGACTGTTCCAGCAGGAACTCCAACTGCCTCTTCACGACGGCCGGTCCTCCGAAGAGCATCCGCAGCGCGGCCTCATGGAGCAGAAAGGAACACGCAGGAGGGTCCGCACGGTCCAGAAGCGCCCGACGACGCATACGGAATTCGACCTGGAGGTCCAGAGCCTCCGGGGACAGCGGCGGTACGGCCTCGCCGAACACCGCCCGTGCGTAGTCCTCGTGCTGCAGGAGACCGGGAAGGTGGGTGATCTGTACGTGGCGAAGAGACACCGCGTGATGCTCCAGCTCGGCCAGATCGAGCATGAACGAGGCGATGGAGTCCCGGTATTCGTCCCACCAGTGGGACCCGGCACGCTCCCTGGCCATGCCGGCGAGGGCATCGACGTAGGCAGGGTCAGGGCAGGAGTAGTTGGCCGCCCACACCCGCACTCGGTCAGGGCTCACCCCGAACCGGGCTGACTCCGTGTTGCTGATCGCCGTCTTGTCCACCCGGTGCAGCGCGGCGGCCTCGGTGAGGGAGAGCCCTACATGCTCACGCATCCGCCGAAGCTCGACTCCGAGTCGCCGCTGTCGTGCAGTGGGCGGCTTCCTGATGGGCATCGGACACTCCGGACGGACAGTTGCCCTGGACAGTGGTCACTTCACCGCACGCTCGGACTGTGCAGAGCGGACGGCCGGTCGGGTTCACCGTACCGGCCGTCCGATCTGCTCCGCGCGCCCGCGGAAACAGCGCCTCAGAGGAACGAGTTGATCTCGATGGTCTCGTCGCGGCCCGGGCCGACGCCGATCGCGGAGATCGGGGCGCCGGACATCTCCTCCAGCGCCTTGACGTAGTTCTGCGCGTTCTTCGGCAGGTCGGAGAAGGACTTGGCCTTGCTGATGTCCTCGCTCCAGCCCGGCAGCATCTCGTAGACGGGCTTCGCGTGGTGGAAGTCGGTCTGCGAGTACGGCAGCTCCTCGACGCGCTTGCCGTCGATCTCGTAGGCCACGCAGACCGGGATCTGCTCCCAGCCGGTGAGGACGTCCAGCTTGGTGAGGAAGAAGTCGGTCAGACCGTTCACCCGGGTCGCGTAGCGGGCGATCACCGCGTCGAACCAGCCGCAGCGGCGGTCCCGGCCGGTGGTCACGCCCCGCTCGCCGCCGATGCGGCGCAGCGCCTCGCCGTCCTCGTCGAACAGCTCGGTCGGGAACGGGCCGGCGCCGACGCGCGTGGTGTACGCCTTGAGGATGCCGATGACACGGCTGATCTTCGTCGGACCCACGCCGGTGCCCGTGCAGGCGCCGCCCGCGGTCGGGTTGGAGGAGGTGACGAACGGGTAGGTGCCGTGGTCGATGTCCAGCAGCGTGCCCTGGCCGCCCTCGAAGAGCACCACCTTGTCCTGCTCCAGCGCCTGGTTCAGGATCAGCACGGTGTCGGCGACGTACGGCCGCAGCTTCTCCGCGTAGCCCAGCAGCTCCTCGATCACCTGGTCGGCGGCGATGGCGCGCCGGTTGTAGAGCTTGGTGAGGATCTGGTTCTTGACGTCGAGGGCCGCCTCGACCTTCTGCGTCAGGATCGACTCGTCGTACAGGTCCTGCACCCGGATGCCCACGCGGTTGATCTTGTCGGCGTAGGTCGGGCCGATGCCGCGGCCGGTGGTGCCGATCTTCCGCTTGCCGAGGAAGCGCTCGGTGACCTTGTCCACCGTGACGTTGTACGGCGTGATGATGTGCGCGTTGCCGCTGATCAGCAACTTGGACGTGTCGACGCCGCGCTCGTTCAGCCCGCTCAGCTCGGAGAGCAGGACCGAGGGGTCGACGACGACACCGTTACCGATGACCGGCGTGCAGCCGGGTGACAGGATCCCGGAAGGGAGCAGGTGCAGCGCGTACTTCTGATCGCCCACCACCACCGTGTGGCCGGCGTTGTTGCCGCCCTGGTAGCGCACCACGTAATCGACGGATCCGCCGAGCAGGTCCGTCGCCTTTCCCTTGCCTTCGTCACCCCACTGAGCACCGAGCAGCACAAGTGCGGGCACGCGCGTACACCCCTTCCGGGCGGGGCATGTCCATGGTCGAGGGCGTACGCGGAGGATCACCGCCGCGTGCACCGCGACCGTCGTTGGCCGCCAACCGTCGGACCGGATGCCCCGGAATAGACGAAGCCCCTGACGCGACAGCGCAGCGCAAGGGGCTCTTGCACAAAGATGCTACCCGAGGAAGCGAGGCATGGCCGAGGTGGCGACATCCGCGAGACATTCCGCGACGTCCTGGTCCGCTCCCGAACAGCTCCTTGTGGTCGTCGATCCGGTCGCCCGGCGCACCGACGGAGAGTCCGTGAGGATCGCGAAAGACGTGCTCAGCGCGGGTGCGGCCGGCACCAAGGTGTGTCTGCCGGACGGTCCGGAGGAGTTCGCCCGGGCCCTGCGGCGGCGCGGCTCGCGGCGGCCGGTGCTGGTCGGCGACGACCGGGCTCTGGTGCGGGCGGTGAGCCTGCTGCACCGGCAGCGTGAGCTGGCGGCGTGCGTGCTGTCGCTGGTGCCGGTGGGCGGCGCGCTGTCCCTCGCCCGGTCGCTGGGCGTGCCGGCCAGTGCGGTGGCGGCGGCGCGGGCCGTGCTGGACGGGGTCGAGCGCCGGATGGACCTGCTGGTGGACGACAGCGACGGGGTGGTGCTGGGCACGCTGCGGATCCCGCCGCTGGGTACGGGGCTGGGGCGGGAGGAGTCCGGGGCGGGCCGCCCCTGGCTGCGGACCTGCCAGTCGCTGGTGCGCACCCTGGTCCCCGCCCGGCCGTCCCGCCTCGTCACCGCCGTGCCCGATGCGGGGCCGTCGCAGCTGCGGGTGGAGGTCGACGGCGAGATGCTGGTCGATCTGCACCAGCCGGTGGACTCCGTCCAGGTGAGCCCGGCGCCGCCGGGCCGGGCCCGCGTCGAGGTCCGCCCGGCGTCGGCCGGCTCCGGATCGTCCGCGCTCCTGGCGGAGGGCCGCACGGTGACGGTGTCCGGCGCCCACTTCCGCTACCGCGCGGACGCGGTGATCTCCGGTCCCGTCCGCACCCGGACGTGGGAGGTGAGAGAAGCAGCCTGGGGGCTGACGGTGCCGGCGGGGTAGCCGGTGGGGGGCGGGCGGTCAGGGTGCCTGGAAACCGGCGGTGTCCAGCAGGAAGTCGAGGGGGGCGGGCATCGGCAGCTTCTCGCCGAACGGCCGGGTGTCATGCGCCTCGTATCCCTTGGCAGAGGGCGCCCAGAAGACCGTGGTCTGCTCCTCCTGCATGTCCAGGAGCAGGTAGACGGGGACTCCGGCCCGTCCGTAGACCTCGACCTTATCGGTGAGGTCGTCGTCGCGGGTGCTGGAGGAGGTCAGTCCGGCCACGAGGGACAGGGCTTCGCCGTCCAGGTGGGTGCTGGTGATCCGGCTGGCTCGGCGGTGGGCCACGTGGATGTCAGGCCCGTACGCGCGCTCCGCGCCCGGGAACACGTAGAGGAAGGGGCCGTAGCTGATCCGGTGATCTGCGGGAAGGTGCGGCCCGAGCTGTTCGCACACCGACTCCATGACGTCGAGGTAGTAGCCCCGGGACCACGGCGACAAGACGATGCTCCCCCTGATGATCTCGGCCTTGTAGCCGTCGGGTACGACCAGTTCGTCGAGAGTGGCCAGCAGCTCATCGAAACTCGGGGAGTCGTTGTCGCCTATCGTCGGTCGCTCGGCCATGACTGTCATGATGCGCCATCCCCTGCACGCGAACCAGCCGCCACTCAGCGTAGCTGATCAGTCACGCATGGAGGTGTCCGATCCGAATCGCCGCTCCCGGTGCACGCGCCAGCGTTCCATCATGTCTGCGACCTCCTTCTCCACGAACTCGAAGAAGGCCAGCGTCTCGGCGAGGCGGCGGCCCGCCGGGGTGGTGGGGCCGAGGCTGGTGACGCCCTCGCGCAGGGCGTCCCCCCAGCGCCGGATGATCGCCTCGCGGTTGGTGAGGGCCTCGTACCACTGGTCGCCGTGGACGCGGTAGCGCTCGCGGCGGGAGCCGGGCTCGCGCTCGCGGGAGATCATGTGGACCTGGGCGAGATAGCGCACGGCGCCGGACACCGCGGCGGGTGAGATCTTCAGCTGCTCGCCCAGTTCCGCCGAGGTCAGGGCGCCGGTGTCGGAGGCGAGCAGGGCCGCGAAGACGCGGGCCGGCATGCGCGGCAGGCCGGCCTCCACCAGCTGCGCCGCGAAGTGCTCCACGAAACGGGAGACCGCCTCCGGGTCCCGGTCCACCGCCCCGGCCGCCGCCTGTGTCATGCCTCGATCACTCCCCTGCTACGACTGCCGCGCCCCGCTGCGACTCCGTCCGCAACCCTAACCGCCGCTTCAGCCCCTTCTTCATCTTCACAAATTTCTGAAAGAAGCGTAAGTTCCGAAGCATGACGAAGGCCATCACCGTCTCCGGGCTGCACAAGTCGTTCGGCCGCACCCGCGCCCTCGACGGCCTCGACCTGGACGTCGAGTCCGGCGAGGTCCACGGCTTCCTCGGCCCCAACGGCTCGGGGAAATCCACCACCATCCGCGTCCTGCTCGGCCTGCTGCGCGCCGACTCGGGCGCCGCCCAGGTCCTCGGGCACGATCCGTGGACGGACGCCGTGGAGATCCACCGCCGCATCGCCTACGTCCCCGGCGACGTCACGCTGTGGCGCAACCTCTCCGGCGGCGAGGTCATCGACCTCTACGGACGCCTGCGCGGCGGCCTCGACCCGCGCCGCCGCGCCGAACTGATCGAACGCTTCGAGCTGGACCCGACGAAGAAGGGCCGGACGTACTCCAAGGGCAACCGGCAGAAGGTCGCCCTGGTCGCCGCGTTCGCCTCCGACGTCGACCTGCTGATCCTGGACGAGCCGACCTCCGGGCTCGACCCGCTGATGGAGGAGGTCTTCCAGCAGTGCGTCGCCGAGGAGCGGGACCGCGGCCGGACCGTGCTGCTGTCCTCGCACATCCTCAGCGAGGTGGAGGAGCTGTGCGACCGGGTGAGCATCATCCGCAAGGGCCGCACGGTGGAGAGCGGTTCGCTGGCCGACCTGCGCCATCTCACCCGGACCAGCGTGAGCGCCGAACTCGCCGGCCCGCCGAACGGCCTCGCCGCCCTGCCCGGCGTCCACGACCTTCAGGTGCGCGGCAACCGGGTCCGGCTCCAGGTCGACACCGACCGGCTGGACGCCGTGCTGCGCTCGCTCACCGACTCGGGCGTGCGCTCACTGACGTCCACACCGCCGACGCTGGAGGAGCTGTTCCTGCGTCATTACCAGGAGGACGTCACAGCGTCCGCCGAGGCGGTGGCCCGATGAGCACCACCCCCACCACCCCGTCCGCCCTCTCCGCCTTCGCGGTACGTCCCGCCGCCGCGCGGCAGCTCGCCGGTACCGGCACGCTGCTCCGCTTCGCCCTCCGCCGCGACCGCCTGCTCATCCCGCTCTGGGTCGCGGTGAACGCCCTCATGGTGCTCTCCATGCCCGGCACCCTGGAGGGCCTGTACGGCACGCCGGCCGAACGCGCCGACCTGGTCCGGCAGATGGCGACCAACTCCTCCCTGCGCGCGATGGTCGGCCCCGTCTTCGGCGACTCCCTGGGCGCGCTCACCGCCTGGCGGGTCGGTGTCTACGCGGCCGCCCTCGCCGCCGTGATGAGCCTGCTGATCGTCGTACGGCACACCCGTGACGAGGAGGAGAGCGGCCGTCAGGAACTGGTGGCCTCCGGCACCGTCGGCCGCCGGGCCCCGCTGACGGCGGCCCTCCTCACGGCCGCGGTCGCCAACGCCGCGCTGGCCCTGCTGCTCGCCGCGGGCCTGTCCGGCCAGGGCGCCGCGGGCGCGCTCGCCTTCGCCCTCGGTGTCGCGGGCACCGGCATGCTCTTCGCCACGGCCGCCGCGGTCCTCGCCCAGCTCACGGAGAGCGCCCGCCTGGCCCGGGGCCTGACGGCCGGCCTGCTGGGGGCGGCGTTCGTGCTGCGCGCGGCCGGCGACTCGGCGACCACCGACGGCTCCTCTCCTCTCACCTGGCTCTCCCCGCTCGGCTGGCAGGAGAACCTCCGCCCCTTCGCCGCCGAACGCTGGTGGGTCCTGCTGCTCATCGCCGGCGCCGCCCTGCTGCAGGGCGCGGTGGCCTACGAACTCACCGGCCGCCGCGACCTCGGCATGAGCTTCCTGCCGACCCGCCCCGGACCGGCCACCGGCCGCCTGGGCACGGCCGGCGCGCTCGCCTGGCGCCTCCAGCGGGGCGGCGTCCTCGGCTGGAGCATCGGCTTCCTCCTCGCCGGGCTGGTGTACGGCGGGATGACCGAGGGGGCGGCCGATCTGGTCGGCGACAACGAGCAGGCGCGGCAGATCATCGAGCGGATGGGCGGCCAGGCCCGGCTGACGGACGCGTTCGTCGCCTCGATGATCGGGATGCTGGGGCTGGTCGCCGCGCTGTACATCGTCGGCTCGGTGCTCCGCCTCACGGGGGAGGAGACCTCCGGCCGGGCCGAACCGGTGCTGTCCTGCGCGGTCGGCCGGCTCCGATGGGCCGCGGGCCACCTGGTCATCGCCTTCGGCGGCGCGGTGTGGATCCTGCTGCTGGCCGGCGCCGGCTACGCCCTGGCCTACGGCAAGGACCCGGGAGGCGTCCTGAGCGCCTGCCTGGTCCAGGTCCCGGCGGTATGGGTGATCGGCGGCACGGCCGTGCTTCTCCACGGGCTGCTGCCGAGGGCGGCGGTGGGGGCGGCCTGGGGCGTGGCCGGCGCGGTCCTCCTCCTGGGCTGGGTGGGCCCGGCCCTCGACCTGCCCCAGGCCGTACTGGACCTCTCCCCCTTCGGCCATCTGCCGAAGGTGCCGGGGGCGGAGATGAGCTGGGGCCCACTGGTGGTGCTGTGCCTGATCGCGGCGGGGCTGGTGGCCGCGGGCCTCGCAGCGCTGCGTCGCCGCGACCTGACGACGTAGACGACGCCCCGTCAGCCGCCCCACCGGTCAATTGCCGTCAGCCGCCCCACCGGTCGATTGACCGTCTCGAAGATCAAGGAATACCAGGTCAGACCTCGACCTCCAGGCCCTCCAGCCCCCGGATCACGAAGTTCGGCTTCCTCTTCGGTTCCGCCACCGGCTTCAGAGCGGGGGCCTTCCTCAGCAACGCGCCCATGGACGCCGCCAGTTCGATGCGGGCCAGCGGGGCGCCGATGCAGTAGTGGATGCCGGCGCTGAAGGAGATGTGCGGGTTGTCGCGGCGGGCGAGGTCGAGGTGCTCGGGGTCGGTGAAGACGGCCGGGTCGTGGTTGGCGGAGCCGAAGAGGAGGGCCAGTTCGGAGCCCCGGGGGACGACCGTGCCGTCGATCTCGATCTCGTCCAGCACCCAGCGTTCGAAGAGCTGCAGCGGGGTGTCGTAGCGCAGCAGCTCCTCGACCGCCGAGGGGACGAGGGAGTGGTCCGCGCGCAGGGCCGCCAGCTGGCCGGGGTTGCGGAACAGGGCCCACCAGCCGTTGACCGTGGCGTTCACCGTGGCCTCGTGGCCCGCGTTCAGCAGGAGCACGCAGGTCGAGATCATCTCCTGCTCGGTGAGGCGGTCGTCCTCGTCGTGCGCGGCGATCAGGCCGGAGATCAGGTCGTCGCCCGGCTCCTTGCGGCGCTCGGCGATCAGCTCGCGCAGATAGTCCGAGAACTCGATCGAGGCCCGCACCGCCTTGCGCGCCGCCTCCTCGGACGGGTTCAGCTCGTACATGCCGCAGATGTCGGCCGACCAGGGCCGCAACGGGCCCCGGTCCGCCTCCGGAATGCCCAGCATCTCGGCGATCACCGCGACCGGCAGCGGCTCGGCGACGTCCCTCAGCAGATCGCCCCCGCCCGCGGCGACCAGGCGGTCGACCAGTTCACCGGCCAGCTGCTCCACGTACGGCTTCAGCCGCTCGACCGTCCGCGGGGTGAACGCCTTGGACACCAGGCGCCGGATGCGGGTGTGGTCCGGCGGCTCCAGGTCGAGCATCCCGTGATCGTTGAGGGTGTGGAACGGCTCGTGCTCCGGCGGGGGCGGCGTGCGCCCGAACTCCTCGTGGCTGAAGCGGTGCAGATACGTCCGGCCCAGCCGGCGGTCCCGGAGCAGCGCCGAGACGTCCGCGTGGTGCGGCACCAGCCACTGGTTCGTCGGCTCGAAGTAGTGCACACGCCCCTTGGCGCGCAACTCTGCGTAGGCGGGGTACGGGTCGGCGACGAACGCCGGGTCCCACGGATCGAAGGCTGCCATGAAGGGACGCTAGCCTGGAGCCCCCGTGACTGACCAGGGGCTTGAGCAGAGAGCCCGGCGCTGCCCTCAACTCCGTGCCCCCTGGTGCTCACCCCGGCGTCACCAGCCGGGCCTCGTAGGCGAAGACTGCTGCTTGGGTGCGGTCGCGGAGGCCGAGTTTGACCAGGATTCGGCTGACGTGGGTCTTGATGGTGGACTCGGCGACGACCAGGCGTCCGGCGATCTCCGCGTTGGACAGGCCCTGGGCGATGAGGACCAGGACCTCCGTCTCGCGTTCGGTCAGGTCGCCGTAGGCCGCCTGGGCGGAGGGCATCAGGCGCGGGCCCTCGGAGAGCTTGGAGAACTCGGTGATCAGGCGTTTGGTGACCGAGGGGGCGAGCAGAGCCTCGCCGGAGGCGACGACCCGGACGCCGTCGGCGAGCTGGCGGGCGGAGGCGTCCTTGAGGAGGAAGCCGGAGGCGCCGGCGCGCAGCGCCTGGTAGACGTACTCGTCGAGGTCGAAGGTGGTCAGCACCAGGACCTTCGCCGCGCTGTCCGCCGCGACGATCTCCCGGGTCGCCTCGATGCCGTTCAGCTCGGGCATGCGGATGTCCATCAGGACGACGTCGGGGGCGAGTTCGCGGACCTTGCTCACCGCCTCGCGGCCGTTGACGGCCTCGCCCACCACCTCGATGTCCGGCATCGCGTTCAGCAGGACCGAGAAGCCCTCGCGCACCATCATCTGGTCGTCGGCGACCAGCACCCGGATGGTCATGCGTCCTCTCCTGCGCGTTCCGCTGCCGTGACCGGCAGGAACACCGCCACCTCGTAGCCTCCGCCGGACGTCGCGCCCGCCGTCATCTCGCCGTTCAGCATGGTCACCCGCTCCCGCATGCCGGTGATGCCGTGACCGGCGCCGGGGGACGGTTTCACCAGGGCCGGGTTCGGCGGCGGGCCGTTGACGATCCGCAGGCCGAGCCCGCCGAGGACGTACCCGATCTCCACGCGCGCACTGGCGCCGGGCGCGTGGCGCAGGCTGTTGCTCAGCGCCTCCTGCACGATCCGGTACGCCGACAGCTCCACGCCCTGCGGCAGCTCCCGCACCGCCCCGGTCACCACCTTCTCCACGTTCAGCCCGGCGTCGCGCACATTGGCGAGCAGGCCGTCCAGGTCGGCGAGGGTGGGCTGCGGGGCGTCCGGTGCCTCGTAGTCCTCGGCGCGGACCACGCCGAGCACCCGGCGCAGCTCGGTGAGGGCGGCCACCGCGTTCTCGCGGATGGTGGCGAACGCCCGCTCCAGCTCGGGCGGCGGGTTCTCCACCCGGTACGGCGCGGCCTCCGCCTGGATGGCGACCACCGACATGTGGTGGGCGACCACGTCGTGCAGCTCGCGGGCGATGTTGGTGCGCTCCTCCAGCAGGGTGCGCCGGGAGCGTTCGTGCGCGGTGACCGTCTGCTGGGCGGTCACCTCCTCCTCGGCCGCCCGCCGGATGTGCCACACGGACACGGACAGCAGGCCCAGCGCGGAGACGAACAGCATGGGCGCGCTGTCGGTGTAGTCGTGACCGCCGCCGAAGACGGTCTCCGCGACGAAGCCGTAGAGGGCGGTGAGCGCCCACATCCAGGCGGCGGTGCGCGGCCGGGTCCGTATCGCCACGACGATCAGCACGGAGAGGTGGCAGATGAAGGCGCCGGGCATCCAGGGCCAGTCGCCCCAGCCGCTGAGCACCGACACCACCGGCGTGGCCGCCATCGAGAGCCAGAAGGCGCCGACCGGGCGGAGCAGAGTCATCAGTACGGGCAGCGCACAGGCCAGTCCGGTCAGCAGCGCCAGCAGGCCCCGGACGCCGTAGCTCTCCACCGAGCCGACCCAGAAGGCCAGCAGCGCGGCGGCCGACACCACGGCGTGCGGCCCGTAGCCGCGCAGTGGGCGGGGCAGCAGGCGGGTCAGCCACCCGTTGGCCGCGGTGCGGGGCAGCGGGCGGTAGGCGAAGGCGTCGTCGAACAGGTCCTGGCGCAGTCCGCGCAGGGCGTTCCGGGCCAGCTGGAGCTCCGGGCTGCGCTGCGCGGACCCGTCCGCCGCGGAGCGCGGGGAGCCGGGCGATCCCGGGGAGGGCGTCTGGGTCGTGTCGGTCACGGTGCCACCGTAGGCCGAACGGGTGGCCGGGGTCGTCCCCGGTGAGAGGGGTTCCGGGGGGTCCGTCGGAAGTACTACGGCCTCGGTGAGGGCGGCGGCCGGCGGCCTCGATGAGCTGCCCTCAGTAGCCCGAGGGGCGGACCAGGCCGGACTCGTAGGCGAAGACCGCGGCCTGGGTCCGGTCCCGCAGGCCCAGCTTCACCAGGATCCGGCCCACATGCGTCTTCACCGTCTGCTCGGCGACGACGAGACGCTGCGCGATCTCCGCGTTGGACAGGCCCTGGGCGATCAGCGCCAGCACCTCCGTCTCGCGTCCGGTGAGGCTGCCGACGCGTTCCTTCAGCGGGGAGCGGGGGCGGGCGTCCAGCCGGGAGAACTCGGCGATCAGCCGGCGGGTGATGGCGGGTGCGAGCAGCGCGTCCCCGGCGGCGACGACCCGCACCGCCTCGGCGAGCTGCTCGGCGGAGGCGTCCTTGAGGAGGAAGCCGGAGGCGCCGGCGCGCAGGGCGTCGTAGACGTACTCGTCGAGGTCGAAGGTGGTCAGCACCAGCACCCGGATGTCCGGGTGGGCGGCGGTGATCCGGCGGGTGGCCTCGATGCCGCCCAGTTCGGGCATGCGGATGTCCATCAGCACCACGTCGGGGGTGAGCTCCGCGACCTGGGCGACCGCGTCGCGTCCGTCCACCGCCTGGCCGACGACCTCGATGTCGGGCTGGGTGTTCAGCAGCACGGTGAAGCCCTGTCGGACCATCTGCTGGTCGTCGGCTATCAGTACGCGGATCATGCGGTGCCGTCCTTGGGTAGCAGGGCCTCTATCCGGTAGCCGCCGTCGGCCGAGGGTCCGGCGGTGAGGCTGCCGCCGAGCATCATGGCGCGTTCGCGCATGCCGAGCAGACCGTGCCCGGCGCCCGAGGACGGCGGGGCCTGTCCGGTGGGCCGGGTGTTGGTCACCTCCACCCGCAGCGCGTGCGGCTGGTAGGCGAGGGCGACGCGGGCGGTGGCGCCGGGCGCGTGCCGCAGCACGTTGCTCAGCGCCTCCTGCACGATCCGGTACGCCGACAGCTCCACGCCGGGCGGCAGCGGCCGGCGCTCCCCGGTGACCTCGGTGGTGACGGTGAGTCCGGCGGCCCGGGTGTTCTCCACCAGGGTGGCGAGCCGGTCCAGGGTGGGCTGCGGGGCGTGCGGGGCCCCGGCCGGGTCGCCCTCGGGGCCCTGCGGGCCGGGGTGCTCGGAGCGCAGGACGTCCAGGACGCGGCGGAGTTCGGTGAGCGCCTCGACCGCGTTCTGGCGGATGCCGGCGAGGTTCTCCCGCAGCTCCTCGGACGGGTCGTCGACCAGGTGCGGGGCGACCTGGGCCTGGATGGAGATGACGGACATGTGGTGGGCGACCACGTCGTGCAGCTCACGGGCGATGCGGCTGCGCTCCTCCAGCAGGGTGCGGCGGGAGCGTTCCTCCGCGGTGAGGGTGGTCTGCTGCACCAGCTCGGCGCGTGCCTCGCGGCGTCCGCGCAGGGCGGAGCCGAGGAGCACGACGACGGCGTAGAGGATGACGGCGATCTGGCCGGTGGCCAGGTAGTTCTCGCCGCCGATCAGGCCCTGCAGCACATAGGTGGCCAGGGCGGTGAGCGCCAGCACCTCCGCGGCCACGCGGGTGCGGACCCGCAGGGCGAGCAGCAGCAGGACGAACAGGTGCCCGACGATCCCGGCGGAGGTCCAGGGCCAGCTGAACTCGTAGCCGCCGGGCTCCATTCCGGCCCGTACCGCGAGCGCGCAGAACACCATCGTGAGCAGCGACAGCCACCAGGCGGGGACCGGCCGCCACAGCGCGAGCACCATCGCCCCGGACTCGGCGGCGGCGAAGAACAGGGCGGTGCCGGGGCCGAGCATGCCGTGTTCGCGCAACTGGGCGGCGTCGCCGACCAGCACGCCGAACGCGGCCAGGCACACGACGCCGTGCGGCAGCCAGCGCACCCACACGGAGGGCGGCAGCGGGTCGGCCCGCCAGGTCCACAGATCGTCCCGCAGCACCCCCAGCCACCGCCGGACGAGCCCCTCCCCCTTCTTCGCCCCCTTCTTCGCCCCCTTCTTCGTCACGCGGTCCAGCCTAGACATGGCGTACGTCCTTCACGGGGCGGTGCGTGCGCACGACGCGGGACCGGCCGCGCGGCCCGCCGGGGCTCTGCTCACTCCCCTTCCGCTGCCGTGTCCCTTGCCGTTGCCGTGTCCCTTGCCGTGGCCCTTGCTCCCAGGTGCGGAAGGCGGCCCAGCAGACGGTCAGGGCGAGGACGAACACCGGCAGCCACAGGAGGCGTTCGGCGACCCAGCCGAGGTGGTCGGGCCGGGTGTGCAGGCCGGGCTGCCTGCCGAGGTGCAGGGTCATGGCGGTCGTCGCCATCAGCGCGGTCTGATGCCACAGGAAGAGCGTCATCGCGGACAGATTGACCAGCGCCACCGCCGCCCAGGCGAGGGGCCGGCGCAGGGCACGGGCGAGCGGTTCGCGCAGCAGCAGCGCAAGACCGCACTGGGCGAGCCCGAAGGTGACGACGGCGAGCGTCGGCGGGTCGAGGTTGGAGACGGCGGCGCCTGGGACGCCGACCATGGCCGCCGGGTAGCCGGCCAGGGCGACGAGCGCGGCGGTCGCCGCCGTGCCGCAGAGGAGGAGGATCCAGCCGGAGCGGCGGCGGTCCAGTTCGCCCCGGCTCCAGGCGGCGCCCAGGGTGTAGGGCACCAGCCAGCCGGCGGCGACATTGATCCAGCCGAGGGCGTCGGGGGCGCCCGGCCCGAAGCGCAGCAGGTCGACGTGGAGGACGACGGCGAGCGGCCACAGCGGGTGGAGCCGGGTCAGCATCGGGGTGGCCGCGGTGAGCACGGCGAAGACCAGCAGGAACCACAGCGGGGACAGAGCGAGCTTCACCAGGGTGCGGGTGGTGGTGAACTCCACGCCCGACAGCAGCAGCGCGAACGCGACCACCGTCCACAGGCTGAGGACGGCGACGACCGGTTTGAACAGCCGGACCATCCGGCTGCGCAGCCAGTGGCGGTACGGGACGCCCCGGGCGCGCGCCGAGGCCAGCGAACGGGTCGCCACATGCCCGCCGACCAGGAAGAACACGGCGAGGGTCTGGCACACCCAGGAGACGGGGGCCAGCCAGGGCAGATGCTGCAGCGGACTCGCGGTGCGCAGGGTGCGGCCGTCCCCGACCAGGGCGGTGACCAGCCAGTGGCCCAGGATCACACCGAGCACGGCGCACGCGCGCAGGGCGTCGACGGCGCGGTCGCGGTGGGCGGGCGTGGCGGCGTCGATACGGGCGGCCAGCCCGGTCAACCCGATCAGTCGGGTCCCGGTCAGCCCGGTCATGGCGGTCGGGGTGGTCATGGCGGTCGGGGTGGTCGGGGCGGTCAGGTCATTCATGGGTCGCATGGCCGCGCGCTTCCTGGTCTCGCTCTCCGGCCGCCTCCTCGAGCGCCACCGCGTCGGTGTCGCCCAGCACGATCCGGGTGAGGTTGGTCAGGGACGGGGAGCCGGGGGTGAAGTAGTCGCTGTGGCCGCCGTCGCCCGCCGGGAAGACCCGGGCGCCGAAGGCCGGGGAGACCGGGTCGGTGCCGAAACCGACGGTGGTGCCGAGGAGTCCGGCGCTGATGTGCGGGACGTGCTCCACCCAGTCGCCGGCCCCCCGGGCGGCCCAGACGCGGGCGGGGGTGTCCAGGCCGGCGGCGGTACGGGCGCCG
Source organism: Streptomyces thermospinosisporus (assembly GCF_039526425.1). Classification (NCBI taxonomy): domain Bacteria; kingdom Bacillati; phylum Actinomycetota; class Actinomycetes; order Kitasatosporales; family Streptomycetaceae; genus Streptomyces; species Streptomyces thermospinosisporus. The sequence goes on along the minus strand of NZ_BAAAIZ010000096.1, from coordinate 31,073 downwards.
GTGCCGGGGCTGCCGAGGAGGACGAGGTCGTCGACGCCGGAGCCGGCGGCCCGGGCGCAGACGACGGAGCCGTAGGAGTGGCAGAGCAGGGAGACACGGGGGCGTCGCGGGCCGGTGAGGGTGCGCAGCTCCCTCAGGAACGCCCGGAGTCGGGGTGCCGCCCGTTCGGCACGGGTCGTGGTGGTGACCGCCGGGCTGACGGTGCCGGGGGTCTCGTAGCCGAGCCAGGCGACGACGGCGACGCGGGTGCCCGCGGGCGCCTCCCGGGTGAGGCTCCGGTACAGGGAGAGGGCGGCGGTGCGGAAGCGGTCGTAGGTGTCGAGGCTGGTGTCCGAGCCGGGGACGAGGACGGCTACGCGGTGCGCCGCCGCGAGGTCGCCTAACACCTCGGTGACCAGGCCGCGACCCCGGCCGTCGAAGGCGAGCAGGTGCCGCGCCGGGTGCGCGAGCCGGCGATCGGCCGCGGCGCGGCCGCGGGCACCGTACGCGGCGGCCATCCGCGCGGCCTCGGCCGCGTTGGCGCGGTTGGCCGCGTAGATGCCGTCGAGCGTGGCCGGGGTGGGGGCGCCGACGGCCGCGGGGGCAGGAGCGGGGATGCGTGCCTCGGCCGCGGCCGAGAGAGGGAGGGCCACGGCGCCGGCGATGAGCGCGGCGAGCAGGGTGCGGCGGAGCCGGCCGGGGGCCGAGCCCCGTCGAGTTGGCCGCAACTCGGGGGCACCACACGCCACTTCCGGCCTGCGGCTGACACACCGTCGGATCCGGTGGGCGGACGGCCGCTCGCCTCCCCGCGCCTGACCCGCCGCGCCCCTGGTCCTGAGCGCCCCGTACGATCCCCGTCCCACGGTGAGCTTCCTCCCCCGGCCCGTCCATCGGGCCTGTCAGGCAAGGAAGTTAGGGCGGCGGGCTGGTAGACCGCGTCCCACCGGAGGGCTCACCTCCGGGGTAGCTCTCAGGTACTACGGGTCTCACCACGCCAGTTGGGCGATCTCCTCCGCCACCACCGCGCAGGCGTCGGCCGCCGGGTCGATCAGCGGGAAGTGGCCGACGTCCTCGAGCAGTGTCAGACCGACCACCTCGCCCGCCTTGGCCGCCGCGTCCGCGTACGCCTCGGCCACCGCCTGCGGCACGTCGATGTCGCGCCGGCCCTGCACCAGGGTGGTGGCGATGCCGGTGGGGACCAGCAGCGCGGGGTCGGCGTACGGCTGCCGCTCGGCGAACTTGCCGTCGCCGCCGAGGAACTGGCGCACCGCGCCGCCGCACACCTCCAGCTTGTCGGCGACGGCGAAGTCCGCGATGGGGGCGAGGGCGACCACACCGCGCAGCGGGGCGGGGCGGTCGGTGCGCCAGGGCGCGTCCTCGGGGAGCAGGTGGCGGGCGGCGGCCCACAGGGCGAGGTGGCCGCCCGCGGAGTGGCCGGTGAGCACGATCCGGCCCGCGTCGGCCTGCGGCAGATGCTCCCGGACCAGCGCGGGCAGCGCGTCGACGGCGGCGGCCACGTCGTCCAGGGTGTCCGGCCAGCGGCCCGCCACCGGATCGCCCTCGCCTGCCTCCGCCGCGCCCCTGCGGTACTCGATGCTGGCCACGGCGAAGCCCCGGCGGGTGAGGAAGGCGGCGAACGGGCTGATGTGCCGCCGGTCGTACGGTGCCCGCCACGCGCCGCCGTGCAGCACGGCCACCACGGGGGCAGGCCGGCCCGCGGCGCCCTCGGCGCGCGGGACGTAGAAGTCGATCACCTGGTCCGGGTCGTCGCCGTAAGCCGCGGTGGCGTCGGGGTCGACGGGCGGATGGGAGAGGGCCGACTTCTCCTCGGCGGCGGCCCGGGCGGTGTCTGCGGCGGCGTTCGCGGCGTCCGACATGTCCCAACCTTCCAGCAATGCAACCTACTTGGTGGACCGGCGAAGAGATCGGCCGTCGAGCCGGGACGGTATCAGGCCGGGAACCCCCGCCGGCATGGGGATGTCACGCTCGGTCACCCGCGAGGGGGCCGCCCCGGCGGTCACCGCGACGGCCCCCTCAGACACGAGCACCGCCATCTACTCCCCGGCCAGCACCTCGGCCAGCACCCGGGCCGCCCGCTCCACGTCCGCGAAGCCGACGTACAGCGGGGTGAAACCGAAGCGCAGCACGTCCGGGTGGCGGAAGTCACCGACCACGCCCCGCTCGATCAGCCGGGGCATGACCTCGGCCGCGTCGTCGCAGCGCAGCGCGATCTGACTGCCCCGCTCGCTGTGCTCACGGGGTGTCACGCACTCGACGCGCCCCTCGGGGACGTACTCCGTGACGCACTCCAGGAAGAAGTCCGTCAGGGCCAGGGACTTGGCCCGCACCGCCTCGATCGGCACCCCGTCCCAGACCTCCAGCGCCGCCTCCAGGGCGAGCATGGAGAGGATGTCCGGCGTGCCCACCCGGCCGCGCAGCGCGCCCTCCGCCGGTTCGTACCGCGTCCGCATGCCGAAGGGCTCCGCGTGGGAGTTCCAGCCGGGCAGCGGCGAGTCGAAGGAGTCCTGCAGCTCGCGCCGGACGTACAGGAACGCCGGTGAGCCGGGGCCGCCGTTGAGGTACTTGTAGGTGCAGCCGACGGCGTAGTCCACGCCGTGCTCGTCCAGGCCCACCGGCAGGGCGCCCGCGCTGTGGCACAGGTCCCAGACCACATACGCGCCCGCCTCGTGCACGGCGGCCGTGAGGCCCGGCAGGTCGTGCAGCCGGCCGGTGCGGTAGTCGACGTGGTTGAGCAGCACCGCGGCGGTGCGCTCCCCGACCGCCTCGGGCACCTCGGCCGGGGTGACCGCCCGCAGGGTGCACTCGGTCATCCGGGCGGCCGAGTGGGCGATGTACCCGTCCGTCGGGAAGGTCGTCGCGTCGACCAGGATCTCGGTGCGGTCCGGGTCGGCGAGCTCGGCCCGCCGCTGCGCGCCCACCAGGGCCTTGAAGACGTTGACGCTGGTGGAGTCGCCGACCACGATCTGCCCGGCCGCCGCACCGACCAGGGGCGCGATCCGGTCGCCGATCCGCTCGGGCGCCGTCCACCAGCCGCTCTCCGTCCAGGAGCGGATGCGCAGCTCGCCCCACTGGCGGCGCACCACGTCCTCGACCCGGCCGGGAACGGCCGCGGGCAGCGCGCCCAGCGAGTTCCCGTCCAGGTACACCACGTCGTCGAGCACGAACTCGGCGCGCTTGTGGGCCAGTTCGTCGGCACCGTCCAGCTTCTCGGCCCGCGCGCCCAGCTCGGCCTGCTTGCTCCTGCTCAGCTCGGCCCGCGGCTGCAGCACGGCCCGCGTGTTCGGCTCAGACATGGGACCGCGCCGTCCACAGCTCGGGGAACACGTTCTTCTGCGCCCGCCTCTCCAGCCAGGCCACCCCGGCGGAGCCGCCCGTGCCGGGCTTGGAGCCCATCGCACGGCGGGTGGCGACCAGGTGGTCGTTGCGCCAGCGCCACACCAGTTCCGCGACGTCGGTCAGCGCCTCGCCGAGGCGGGCCAGCTCGTCGTCCTCGTCGCCGGAGTAGATGTCCGCCCACACCCGTTCCACCTCGGGCGAGGACTCGTAGCGCTGCGACACGTCCCGGCCCAGCACCTCCTGCGGCACCGGGTGCCCGCGCCGTGCCAGCAGCCGCAGCACCTCGTCGTACAGGCTGGGCTCGTGCAGCGCCTTCTCCAGCTCGGCGTACGCCCGCGGGGATCCCCGGTGCGGGACCAGCATCGACGCGGACTTCTCACCGAGCAGGAACTCCAGCCGCCGGTACATCGCCGACTGGAAACCGGAACCCTCGCCGAGGGAGGACCGGTAGGAGTTGAACTGCTGCGGGGTGAGCTGGGCGAGCGGCGTCCAGCTGCCGTTCAGCGCCTCCAGCTCGCGGATGGATCGTTTCAGCGCGTCCATCGCGGTGGGCACGTCGTCCTTGCGCAGCGCCTTGGCCGCGGTCTCCCACTCGTGGACGATGCAGGTGAACCACAGCTCCATCACCTGTGTGGTCACCAGGAACACCATCTCTCCGGGGTCGTCGGAGAGCAGGTGCTGCAGATGGGTGAGGACGTCCGCCTTGACGTAGTCCTCGTAGGGGGTCGTCCCCTGGAAATCGAGATGCGGGGTCTCGGGCTCGTGAGCCTCGTGGGACATCGCTGTCTCCTGAATGCACTCCGGGTAGCGGTCCGCCCCTGCCGTTACCGGCACGGGGGCCCCGGTCCCCACCGTGCATCCTCCGTAATCGGGCGCACCCTCGCAAGAGCCGCCTCTCCAGACCGACCGCGCCCCAGCCGCGCCCCAGGGGGCAGGTGGCAGACTGACCGCATGACGACGCACAAGAACCTGCTGGGCGGCCCGGACCCGACCCTGCTGCCGGAGAACGAAGAGGCGTACCGCCTGCTGGGTGAGGAGTCCAGGTCTCCGGCCGAGGTCGCGGCGGCGCACCCCACGTTCTCGCTGGCCTGGGCGATGCTCGCCGACGACGCCTTCGAGGCCGGGCGGGTGATCGAGTCGTACGCCTACGCCCGCACCGGCTACCACCGGGGCCTTGACGCGCTGCGCCGGGCCGGCTGGAAGGGACACGGCCCCATCCCCTGGGAGCACCGGGCCAACCGGGGCTTCCTGCGCTGCCTCGCCGCGCTCGCCCGCGCCGCCGGGGAGATCGGCGAGCAGGACGAGTACGAGCGCTGCTGGCAGTTCCTCAAGGACAGCAGCGAGGAGGCGTACGCCGAGCTGAAGCGGTAGCCGTACGGCACCGTGCCGGTACATGCGCCGGGCCCGGCACCGCAGGTGCGCGGTGCCGGGCCCGGTTCGTTCTGCCGGACGGCCGTCGGGACGGCCTGGCGGCCGGACGGTTACTTGATCTTGGTGCCGGTGGAGCGCAGGTGGCGGCAGGCCTCGACGACGCGGGCGGCCATCGACGCCTCCGCCAGCTTGCCCCAGCTGCGCGGGTCGTAGACCTTCTTGTTGCCGACCTCGCCGTCGACCTTCAGGACGCCGTCGTAGTTGCGGAACATGTGGTCCGCGACCGGACGCGTGAAGGCGTACTGGGTGTCGGTGTCGATGTTCATCTTGACCACGCCGTTCTCCAGGGCGGTGTGGATCTCCTGCTCCGTGGAGCCGGAGCCGCCGTGGAAGACGAAGTCGAACGGCCCGGGAGACGCGGCCTTGCCGAACTTGGCGGCGACGCCCTCGTTCAGCTCCTTCAGCAGCTCGGGACGGAGCACCACGTTGCCCGGCTTGTAGACGCCGTGGACGTTGCCGAAGGACGCGGCGAGCAGGTAGCGGCCCTTCTCGCCCAGACCCAGCGCCTCGGCGGTGCGGATCGCGTCGTCGACGGTGGTGTAGAGGGAGTCGTTGATCTCGTGCGAGACGCCGTCCTCCTCACCGCCGGTCGGGGTGATCTCCACCTCGAGGATGATCTTGGCGGCGCGGGTGCGCTCCAGCAGCTCCTGGGCGATGGCCAGGTTGTCGGAGAGGGTCTCCGCGGAGCCGTCCCACATGTGGGACTGGAACAGCGGGTTGCGGCCGGCCTTGACACGCTCCTCGGAGATGGCGAGCAGCGGACGTACGTACCCGTCGAGCTTGTCCTTCGGGCAGTGGTCGGTGTGCAGGGCCACGTTGACGTCGTACTTCTCGGCGACGATGTGCGCGTACTCGGCCAGGGCGACCGCGCCGGTCACCATGTCCTTCTTGTACTGGCCGCCCAGGAACTCGGCACCGCCCGTGGAGATCTGGACGATGCCGTCGCTCTCCGCCTCGGCGAAGCCGCGCAGTGCCGCGTGCAGGGTCTGGGACGAGGTGACGTTGATGGCCGGGTAGGCGAACTTGCCTGCCTTCGCCCGGTCGAGCATCTCGTTGTAGACCTCGGGAGTTGCGATGGGCATCTGTCCGCTCCTTAGCGCTGCGGGTTGGCGTACTGCGTACTGTCGGCCCTGACCTGGAACCTTGGAAGCGACGTCATTGTCGGTCACATCCTTCCAGACTCGGCCGGAACGTCCATCCCGCTGTCCGCGGGCTGGGCGGTCGGCCGGTCAGTCCAGGCCCAGCTCGTCCTTGGAGTAGGCGAACAGGTAGGGCACCCCGGCGCCCTCCCGGATCTTCTCGGCGGCACCCGTCGCCCGGTCGACGATGGTCGCGACGGCCACGACCTCCGCGCCGGCCTCACGCACCGCCTCGACGGCGGTGAGCGGGGAGCCGCCGGTGGTGGAGGTGTCCTCGACGACCAGGACCCGGCGGCCCTTGATGTCCGGGCCCTCCACGCGGCGCTGCAGCCCGTGCGCCTTGGCGGCCTTGCGCACCACGAACGCGTCCAGCTTGCGGCCGCGGGCCGCGGCGGCGTGCAGCATGGCGGCGGCCACCGGGTCGGCGCCCATGGTCAGGCCGCCCACGGCGTCGAAGTCGTACTCGGCGGTCAGGTCCAGCAGCACCTGCCCGACCAGCGGGGCGGCCTCGCCGTCGAGGGTGATGCGGCGCAGGTCGACGTAGTAGTCGGCCTCCAGGCCCGAGGAGAGGGTGACCTTGCCGTGCACCACGGCCTTGTCCTTGATCTGCTGCAGCAGCGCGCCGCGTGTGTCCGTCATGCCTGTCAGCTTAAAGCCGGGTCCAGGTCCAGGTCGTCGAGGCCTCCAGCGGCTCCAGCGGGGTGACCAGGCGCGGGTGCGTGTTCAGCCCGTTCGGCGGGCCGGTCTGCGGCTCCACGCAGACGGCCTCCCGCTGCTCGTCGTAGATCACCACCCACTCGACGCGGCCGGCCACGCGTAGCCGGAGCTGTTCCGGCCAGGTGAGGGTGACGTCCACGCCGCCGGGCATGCCGAAGCAGTCGTCCCAGGGGCCGGGCGCCGGGTCGATGCGCCGGCCGGTGGGCAGGCGGTCCTCGCCGCGCTCCTCCTGCCAGGCGGGCTTGAAGTCCAGCCGGACGTCCTCGCCGCCGAGGTTCCGGTTGAACCAGGGGTGCCAGCCGAGCTGGGCCGGGAAGGACGACTCGTACGTCTCCACGCTCATGGTCAGCGTGAGCGAGTCGCCGGTGAGCGCGATCCGCTGGGTGACGCGGCCGGGGTAGGGCCACGGGTCGGTGAGGTCGTGGGTCAGCACCGCCTCGTCGGGGCCGCTGCGGGCGGTGCGCCAGGCGGCGTCGCGTGCGGTGCCGTGGATGGCGTGCGGCGGGGCGTTGAGCGGCAGCTGGTGGACGGTGGCCCCGTCCCGGAACCGGCCCTCGCGGACCCGGCCGCACCAGGGGACCATCGGGAAGCAGCCGTAGCGCTCCCCCTGCCGCAGCAGCTCCACGCCGCCGACGCGCAGCCCCGAGACCCGCCCGCCGTTGCCCGGCGCGACGGTCACCTCCGCGTCACCCGCGGTCAGCGTGATGTCTTCGTTCCTCACACGTCGACCCTAACGGGGTGATCAAGAGGGCCTCGCCGGACGCGTGGGAAACGGGTGTCCGGCCGGCCGCCGGTACGGCTGCCCGCGGCGCGGCGGCCTGCGGCGCGGCCGCCTGCGGGATGCTCAGCGCCGGCGGCGCAGTGCCCGGATCGCCACCACGACGGAGGCCACCGCGAGCGCCGCCGCGGGTGCCGCCCAGCGCAGCGGGGTGGGCTGGGAGACGGTCTGCGGTGCGGGGACGGGGGCGTACCGGCCGCGCGGCGGGGCGTGGTCCACCTCCTCGGCGCTGCGGCCGATCATCGTCCGGCGGGCGTGGGCGGCCTCGGCGACGGCTCCGTCGGAGGTGTCCTGGAAGTCCTCGTCCTCGTCCTCGTCCTCTTCCTCGTCCTCTTCCTCGTCCTCGTCCTCGTCGGCGTCGGCGGGGTCGAGGGAGGAGGGCGGGACCTCGGTGTCGAAGACGGAGGGGGACTCGGACTCGGGCTCGGACTCGGTCTCGGCCTCGGTCTCCTCCTCCGGCGCGCGCTCGGACGCGGTGCCGGGCTCGGACGACGTCGACGGCGAGGGCGGCGCGGACGGCGAGGGCGGCGCGGACGGCGGGGGCGGCGTGGACGCGGGCGCCGACGC
>NZ_BAAAIZ010000096.1:4452-23089 GCF_039526425.1 Streptomyces thermospinosisporus | reverse complement strand
CGGCGGCGGCGGGTCGTCGTCCGCGTCCGGGGTGGTCTCGAAGTCCGTGGTGGCCCGGGGTTCGAAGTCCCCGGTGCGCAGCATCTCGGGCGACTCGTCCTCGGCGCCCTCCCCGGCCTCGGCTGCCAGGTTCTGGGCGAACCGGCCGATCAGCCGGGACACCGCCGAGGCCACCGAGTCCGGCGGGAACTCGGTGATCCGGCCGTCGGCGCTGCCCGTGCCGTCGACGGTGAGGGTGACGCCGTCCTCGGCGTCCCGCAGGCGCAGCCGCAGCGCCAGCTTCACGGAGCCGCTGCCGCGGGTCTCCGCCGCGTCGCCCTCCACGGTGTAGGAGCCGTCCTCCTGGCCGGTCACGCGCAGGGTGCCCCGGTAGGTGACCGAGTGACTGCCGACCCGGACCTTCAGCCGCCCGGCGACCGGTTCCGCACCGGCGTCGTGCTGGAGCCCGGGAACCGCCCGGGCGACCCGCGCGGGGTCGTCCAGCACCTCCCTGAGCCGCTGGGCGGAGACCGGAACGAACACCTCGTGCTCCATGACAGCGGAGCCTACCCACGCGGCGCCCCGCTGCACCCCCGCGAACGGAAACTCCCGCGCGTCGCACGGGCCGTCACGGCGCGTACCGCGGATGGACGAGGCTCGACGGAGGCAGGTCCGGGATGCGGGTGCGGGAGGCGGCGCGGGCGGCGGAGACGAGGGCCGAGTCGGTGAGCGTGCGCAGCCGGGGGCCCGAGGGGTCGAGACGGAGGGCGGGGGTCGTGCGGGAGGCGAGGATCAGACCGCTGTCGCCCGTCCGGTAGGGGGCCGTGCGGAAGCCGGCCGCGCGCAGGGTCGACTCCACCGTCCAGTACGTGCGGGGGTGCGCGGACAGCGGGCCCGCGTGCACCACCAGCCGCCCGCCGGGGGCCAGCACCCGCCGGGCCAGGCCGTAGAACTCCTCGGAGTACAGCTTCGTGGTCTCGGTGACCCCCGGGTCGGGCAGGTCGGAGATCACCACGTCGTACGCGGCCGGGGGTGCGCCGCGCAGCCGGTCGAAGGGGTCGGCGATGGTCACCGTCACCCGCGGATCGTCCAGGGAGTGACGGTTCAGCGCGGACAGGGCGGGGTCGCTGCGGGCCAACCGCACCAGTCCGGCGTCGGCTTCGACGACCTCGGCACGGTCCACGCCCGGATGGCGCAGCACCTCACGGGCGGCGAGTCCGTCGCCGCCGCCGAGGACCAGTACGCGGGCGTGCGGTCCGGTCATCGCGGGGTGCACCAGCGCCTCGTGGTGGCGGAGTTCGTCCCGCTGGGCGGCCCGCAGCCGGCCGTCGAGGTACAGCGCCAGCGGCCGGTCGTCCCGCCCGCCGGTGAGGACCACCTCCTGGATCTCGGTGCGCAGCGCCACGCGGACGTCGGAGCCGTACAGGGCGTGCCGTGCGGCGCGTTCGAAGTCGTCGACGAGGGCGGTGGCCGAGGCGAGCACCGCCAGCACGCAGACATTGGCGGTGATCAGCAGCCGGCGGGCCCGGCCGGTGAGGTCCTGCCGGAACAGGCCGAGCACCAGCGCCCCGCCGACCACCGCGTTCACCGCGCCGGTGATCAGCGCGCCGGTCAGCTGGCCCAGAAAGGGGAGGAGAAGAAAGGGGAAGGCGAGTCCCCCGACGAGTGCGCCCACGTAGTCGGCCGCGAACAGGTCGGCGACGGCGCCGCCGGGGTCCTGGCGGCGGATCCGCTGGATCAGCTCCATCAGCAGCGGCACCTCGGCGCCGATCAGCAGACCGGTGGCCAGGGAGAAGGCGACCAGCAGTACGCGCGGGCCGTCGGACCACAGCCCGCCCCAGTCGCCGGTCCAGGCGAAGACCGCGTACAGGGCCATCGCACTGCATCCGCCGACCAGCGCGAGCACCGCCTCCACGGCGCCGAAGCCGGCCGCGGCGTGCCGGCGCAGGCGCTTGGCGGCCAGGGAGCCGACCCCCATGGCGAAGACCATGACGGACAGCACCACGGAGGCCTGGGTGACCGAGTCGCCCATCAAGTAGGAGGCGAGCGCGACCAGTTCGAGCTCGTACACCAGTGCGCAGGCCGCACAGACGAACACGCCGGCGAGGACCAGGAACCGTCCGGTGGCCTGCCGCACGGGCAGCCGCGCCGCCCCGCCCGCGCCGCCGCAGCCGCCGGATCCCACGGGTCCGGCCGGCCCGCGCCCGGGCTGCGCGGGACGGGGCGGGGCGGGGGCCTGCGGTTCGATCACCCTGCGACGGTACGTCACGCCTTCGGTGCGAAGCGTCACCCACACGCGTGGCGTTTGTTTACACCTGACCGATTTTGGTATGAGCGAGCGACGCCCCGTCGTGGGATGAGCCGAGGGCCTCTCACACCGCGGCGGGCACCCGCGTACCGACCTTCGTCCGGGTCGCCACCAGCTGCCCGTCCTGGGGGTAGGCGTGCCAGGTCCGCCAGTGCACCCGCCCCTCGCGGCGCTGGGCGAGCATCGCGGTGAACGCGTGCGGGCTGCCGGGGAACACCCCGGCCAGGCCCTGCGGATGGTCGGCGACCAGGGCGAGCAGCTCCTGCGCCCGGCCCGCGAAGGATCCGGGCGGCAACTCCTCGACGCGGGCGGCGAATTCGTACTCCCAGTCCCCCACCCGCTTGGCGACACCCAGCGGAAGGGGCGTACTGCTGCCCGGAATACAGGCCACCGTCTCCGAGCACAGACCGCGCTCCTCCTCCAGCAGCACCTGGTGGGAGGCGCCGAGCAGTCTCAACTGAAGCTTCGCCCCGGCCAGTTCCAGGTCGAGCGTGGCCAGCGCGGGAAGCGGCTCGCGTCCCAGCGCCCAGGCGAGGTCGGCCGCGCGGGTGTCGGTGTAGGCGGTGTTCAGGGTCGTGAGCATGGATCGGCTCCGCAAGCACACAAGGAAAGGAAGAAGAACGGGTCCGGCGTCCCCTGGTCGCACCGGGGATCTCGGCCCGTCAGCCCGGTCGGCCGGTCGGGATGGGTCCGCAGCAAGTCCGTGGGCTGCTTTGGTGATTTAGAGGGAATCATGAACGGTGGCGCCGCCACAGCGTCTTTACCCAACTTCGTGGGGTTTCCATCCCCTAGGGGGCTCAACAGCTCAACTGTTCAACTATGGCGTGCGCCCTGAAGGTACGGGGTGTGCCCACGCGCCCCGGATCCGGCCGCGGAGCGAAGCGACGCAGCGGGGCCCGCCCCAGGCGCGGACCCCGCTGCTGCGGATGCTTCTCCCGTTCGGGAGGAGTGCTGCCCCGTCAGCCGCCTCCTCCGCCGCATCCGCCGCCTCCCCCGCAGCCGCCGCCTCCCCCGCAGGACGAGCCTCCCCCGCAGGACGAGCCCCCGTCGCTCCCGGAGCTGCAGGACGCCCCGACGGCTCCGCCGCCGGCCCACCAGCTCTGGTCGCTGCCGCTGCGCCCGCCGCCGGAGTACCGCGCCCGCCGCCGGCGCGCCCGCCGGTTGGCGGCCGCCCCCTGGATGAGGCCCACGACGATCGCGATGAACAGACCGAAGAAGATGATCGCGAGGATGATGGCCATGGCCATGGCGTCACCGCCCTTCCGAGTCCCCCGTGAATCCCCCGAAGCATCCCCCCGTGGGTGCCTCGTTCACGTGCGTGGTCGGGAGATGCCCCCCGCGGCCGCGCCCCAAAGCAGAGTTGAGCAACTTCTGAGGGTTCCGTCACACGGGCGGCCTCCGGCCCCCGCGACTGCGCAGCTCGGGGCTCCTCGGGGCAGGGCGCGCCCCGGCCGCCTGACGCTGAGCGAAGGAGCCCGGCGGGTCAGGCCTCGGAGTCGCTGCGGGGGAGGAGGGTGATGGCGAGGGCGGCCGCGTCGTCCTCGAGTTCCTCGGTGTGGCGGAAGAGGGCGGTGAGCATGGCGTCCAGGACGGCGCCGGGGTCCGGCGGGAGCGGGCCGGTCAGGGACGGGACGGGGTCGAAGAAGACGCCGTTGCGGTCACGCGCCTCGATGATGCCGTCGGTGAACATCACGAGCGTGGCGCCGACGGGCCACTTGTACTGCCCCACCGGGACCTCGGACCCGTCCAGGTCGCCCAGGCCCAGCGGCAGCGACGGGCTCTCCGGCTCCAGAGCCGTCACCCGGCCCTCGTGGACCAGCAGCGGCGCCGGATGGCCCCGGTTGGCCACGCGCAGCACCGAGTGCTCGGGGATGACCTCGGCGAAGACGGCGGTGACGAAGTCCTCGTACGTCATATCGGCCCGGTAGTCCCTGAGCTCCTTCACCTGCTGCTCCACGCCGCGCACGACGTCGGACAGGTCCGGCAGATGCCGGGCCGCCGCGTGGAAGGAGCTGAGCACGGTGTTCACCATGCTGACCGACTGGGTGCCCTTGCCGCGCACGTCACCGATCAGGACGCGGATGCCGTAGGGGGTGTCGTGGAGCGCGTAGAGGTCGCCGCCGATCAGGGCTTCCTTCTCGGCGGCCCGGTACCGGGTGGCGATCGCCAGCCCCCGGGCGCGGTCGGGCATGGACGGCAGCAGCGCACGCTGCACGGCCTCGGCCACCTGGCGGGTGGTTCTCAGCTGTTCCCGCTCCCGGGTGAACAGGCGGTTGAGGAACATCGCCACCAGGGTCAGGACGCCGAGGGTCACCAGCTGGATGAGCACCGCCCGGGTGAGCTGGAACTCGGTCCCGCGCAGCGCCAGGACCGCACCGGCCGCGCAGGCAGCCGCACCGCTGGCGGCCGTCCAGGCCAGGGAGAGCATCGGCGCCGCGATCACGGGGACCACGGCCAGCAGGGGGAAGGTGTTGACCTCCAGCCAGGCGAGGTCGATGACGATCGCGGCGAGGAGGATGACGGCGGGCAGGAACCGGGACCACCGCAAGCTCCTGGAGGCGTGCTTGTCCTGGTATCGCTCCATCCATACGGTCCTCGGGTCGTCCCGCACCGTTCCGGGCTCCAGTCTCCGGCACGTTCCCGCACCCGGCCACCGCTGGCCGCTCCTCCGGTGACGGTGACGAGCCGCGTCCGCGCACCCGGTGGGCGTGGCTCGCCGCGCTGACGTATGTGCCCCGCGGGGCCCTGCGTGCGTGCCCCCGGCGCCCCGCGCACCCGCCCCGCAGCGACCCCGCCTGCGAGCCCCGGGCGGATGACTGCCGGGTGAGCCCGGTTGACGCGGGCCGGGATGCTTGTTGAGGAACGCGGCGGCTTCGGCGGAGGATGGCCGGCATGACCTCCAGTGCGCGCCCCCTCCTGAACCGCCGGCTGGCGGAGTTCGGGACGACGATCTTCGCCGAGATGTCCGCCCTCGCCCTGAAGACCGGGTCCATCAACCTCGGCCAGGGCTTTCCCGACACCGACGGCCCGGAGGAGGTCCGGGAGGCGGCGGTACGCGCCCTGCGCGACGGCCGCGGCAACCAGTACCCCCCGGGCCCCGGCATCCCCGAGCTGCGCACCGCGATCGCCGCCCACCAGCAGCGCCGCTACGGCCTGGCCTACGACCCCGGCACCGAGGTCCTGGTCACCGCGGGCGCCACCGAGGCGATCGCCGCCTCCCTGCTCGCTCTGGTGGAGCCCGGCGACGAGGTGATCGCCCTGGAGCCGTACTACGACTCCTACGCCGCGTCCATCGCCCTGGCGGGCGGCACCCGCGTCCCGGTCACCCTGCGCCCCGACGGGGACCGCTTCCGGCTGGACCTGGACGAGCTGCGCGACGCGGTCACCGGCCGCACCCGGATGCTGCTGATCAACTCCCCGCACAACCCGACCGGCACCGTCCTCACCCGCGAGGAGCTGGCGTTCATCGCGGAGCTGGCCGTGGAGCGGGACCTGCTGGTGATCACCGACGAGGTCTACGAGCACCTGGTCTTCGACGAGGCCGAGCACGTCCCGCTGGCCACCTTCCCCGGCATGCGGGAGCGCACGGTGACCATCTCCAGCGCCGGCAAGACGTTCTCCTTCACCGGCTGGAAGGTCGGCTGGGTGACCGCCTCACCCGAGCTGGTGACGGCCGTGCGCTCGGCCAAGCAGTACCTGACGTACGTCTCCGCGGGCCCCTTCCAGTACGCGGTCGCCGAGGCGCTGGCGCTGCCCGGCTCGTACTACACCGGGCTGCGCGACGACCTGCGCGCCAAGCGCGACGTCCTGGCCGCCGGGCTCACCGAGGCGGGCCTGTCCGTCTTCCGCACGGCGGGCACGTACTTCATCACCGCCGACATCCGCCCCCTCGGCGAGAGCGACGGTGTCGCCTTCTGCCGGGCCCTGCCCGAACGGGCGGGTGTCGTCGCCATCCCCACGGCCGTCTTCTACGACCACCAGGAGGCGGGCGCCCCCTTCGTGCGGTTCGCCTTCTGCAAGCAGAAGGAGGTGCTGGAGGAGGCGGCCCGGCGCCTGAAGGGCGCGGCGGCGGGCGGCTGAACCCTCCCCCGGATCCGGACACGAGAAAGCCCGGCCCGGCGGCCGACCGTGAGGGCCGGTGCCGGGCCGGGCTGTCGGTTCGCCGTGGAACGGCGCGAGACGGCGCGCGGCCTACTCCTCGTCGTCGGGCTTCTCCGCCTCGTTGATCTCCTGCTCCAGGCCGAGCTGCTCGACCAGCCAGCGGTCGAACTCGATGGCGGCCCGGACCCAGCTGACCGTCGAGGAGACGAAGTGCTCCAGGCTGACGCCCATGCCGATCAGCATCTGGGCCTCACCGATGAGACGGACGGTGCCGTCGTCATGGGTGTGGGTGTAGACCTTGGGCCACAGCGTGCGGCGGTTCCAGTCGTCCACGGATTCGAGCAGCTGGGGCTTCTCGTCGATCTGGTGCGGCCGGTCGTAGAACGTCCGCACGGAGAAGATCTGCTGGTCACCCTCCCCACGGAACATGAAGTAGGTGCGGAACTGCTCCCACGGCGCCGCGAGGTCGCCCTCGTCGTCGACGACGTACTTGAGCTCCATCTGGTCGAGGAGCTGCTTCACAAGGTCCTGATCCGGGACGACGGGGCCCGCCGGTCCTTGGGGCTGCGGCTCGGGCTGCTGGCCCCCGAAGTTCGGAATCGAGGACGGGTCGATGCTCACCGTGATTTTCCCTTCGTACGGATCCCGCCATCCTCCCCCATGCGGGGAGGGGGGTGGCAAGCCCCGACGGGCCTGTCAGCCATGGGC
The DNA here is from genome assembly GCF_039526425.1 of Streptomyces thermospinosisporus. Taxonomy (NCBI): domain Bacteria; kingdom Bacillati; phylum Actinomycetota; class Actinomycetes; order Kitasatosporales; family Streptomycetaceae; genus Streptomyces; species Streptomyces thermospinosisporus. The sequence goes on along the minus strand of NZ_BAAAIZ010000096.1, from coordinate 15,993 downwards.
TGACACGATCCGGTCATTCTGCGGGTACCACGGTGAGCGAACCGACACCTTCCTCCCTTTTGTCACTCACAGTGACTTCGCGGTCGCCGGCCCGACCAGCAGGCCGTCGGCCGCCCGGTCCACCCGGACCGTGTCGCCGTCCTTGATCTCGCCGGCCAGGATCTCCTTGGCCAGCGTGTCGCCGATCGCGGTCTGCACCAGCCGGCGCAGCGGGCGGGCGCCGTAGGCCGGGTCCAGGCCCTCCTCCGCGAGCCACTCCAGCGCCTCGGGCGTGACCTCGAGCGTGAGGCGCCGCTCGGCGAGCCGCTCGGCCAGCCGGTCGATCTGCAGCTTGGCGATCCGCTCCAGCTCCGGCTTGGTCAGCGCCGAGAAGACCACCAGGTCGTCCAGGCGGTTGAGGAACTCCGGCTTGAAGGAGGCCCGCACGACCTCCAGCACCTGCTCCTTCTTCTCCGCCTCGCTGGTGATCGGGTCGATCAGGAACTGGCTGCCCAGGTTGGAGGTGAGCACCAGGATGGTGTTGCGGAAGTCGACCGTGCGGCCCTGCCCGTCGGTGAGCCGGCCGTCGTCGAGCACCTGGAGCAGGATGTCGAAGACCTCCGGGTGGGCCTTCTCCACCTCGTCGAGGAGCACCACGCTGTACGGGCGCCGCCGCACCGCCTCGGTGAGCTGGCCGCCCTCCTCGTAGCCGACGTAGCCGGGCGGGGCGCCGACCAGCCGGGCGACGCTGTGCTTCTCGCTGTACTCCGACATGTCGATGCGGACCATGGCCCGCTCGTCGTCGAAGAGGAAGTCGGCGAGCGCCTTGGCCAGCTCGGTCTTGCCGACGCCGGTCGGGCCGAGGAAGAGGAAGGAGCCGGTGGGCCGGTCCGGGTCGGAGATCCCGGCCCGGCTGCGCCGCACCGCGTCGGAGACGGCGCGGACCGCCTCGCGCTGTCCGATCAGCCGCCGGCCGATCTCCTCCTCCATGCGCAGCAGCTTCTGCGACTCGCCCTCCATCAGGCGCCCGGCCGGGATGCCGGTCCAGGAGGCGACCACGTCGGCGATGTCGTCGGAGCCGACCTCCTCCTTGACCATGGTGTCCTTGGCGGCCTCCTCCTCGGCCTTGCTGGCGGCCTCCAGGTCGCGCTCCAGTGCCGGGATCTCCCCGTACAGCAGCTTGGAGGCGGTGTCGAAGTCGCCGTCGCGCTGGGCGCGTTCGGCCTGGCCGCGCAGCTCGTCCAGCTTCTCCTTCAGCTCACCGACCCGGTTGAGGGACTGCTTCTCCTTCTCCCAGCGGGCGGTCAGGCCCCGCAGCTCCTCCTCCTTGTCGGCGAGGTCGCGGCGCAGCTTCTCCAGCCGCTCCTTGGACGCCTGGTCGGTCTCCTTGCTGAGCGCCAGCTCCTCCATCCGCAGCCGGTCCACGGCGCGCTGCAGCTCGTCGATCTCGACGGGCGAGGAGTCGATCTCCATGCGCAGCCGGGAGGCGGCCTCGTCGACGAGGTCGATGGCCTTGTCCGGCAGGAAGCGGGAGGTGATGTACCGGTCGGAGAGGGTGGCGGCGGCGACCAGCGCGCTGTCCGCGATCTGCACCTTGTGGTGGGCCTCGTAGCGGCCCTTGAGCCCGCGCAGGATGGCGATGGTGTCCTCGACGGACGGCTCGGCCACCAGCACCTGCTGGAAGCGCCGCTCCAGGGCGGGGTCCTTCTCGATCCGCTCGCGGTACTCGTCGAGGGTCGTCGCGCCCACCATGCGCAGCTCACCGCGGGCCAGCATGGGCTTGAGCATGTTGCCGGCGTCCATGGCGGAGTCACCGCCGGCACCGGCGCCGACCACGGTGTGCAGCTCGTCGATGAAGGTGATGATCTGCCCGTCGGAGTCCTTGATCTCGGCGAGGACGGTCTTCAGGCGCTCCTCGAACTCGCCGCGGTACTTGGCGCCGGCGACCATCGCGCCCAGGTCCAGTGCGACCAGCCGCTTGTCCTTGAGCGACTCGGGCACGTCGCCCTTGACGATCCGCTGGGCGAGCCCCTCGACGACGGCGGTCTTGCCGACGCCGGGCTCACCGATGAGGACGGGGTTGTTCTTGGTGCGGCGGGACAGCACCTGCACCACGCGCCGGATCTCCTGGTCCCGCCCGATCACCGGGTCGAGCCGGCCCTCGCGGGCGGCGGCGGTGAGGTCGGTGCCGAACTTCTCCAGCGCCTTGTACTGGCCCTCGGGGTCGGCCGTGGTGATCCGGCGCCCGCCGCGGACCTTCTGGAAGGCGTCCTGCAGCTTCTGCGCGGTGGCGCCCTGCTTCTGCAGCACCTCACCGGCGGCGCCGCCCTTGGCGGCGATCGCGATGAGCAGGTGCTCCGTGGAGACGTACTCGTCGCCCAGTTCCCGCGCCCGCGTCTGGGCGTCGGCGATGACGGCGAGCATCTCCCGGTTGGGCTGCGGCGGAGCCACGGTGGACCCGGTCACGCTCGGCAGCCCGGCGAGGACGCGCTCGGCTCCGGCACGGACGGCCGCCTGGTCGGCGTCGACGGCGGCGAGCAGATCCGTGATGTTCTCGTTGTCCTGCCCCTGGAGCAGGGCGAGCAGCAGGTGGGCGGGGGTGAGGTCGGGGTTCCCGTCGGTCACGGCCCGGTTGCCGGCGGCGTTGATCGCTTCCCGGCTCCGGTTGGTCAGCTCGGCGTCCACGTGTCCGTTCTCCTCCTTGCAACGACCCTTCAGCGCCCCTGGCGGCCTTCAGCCGCACTCGTGGCTGACTTGCTCAACATACACAAACTTGAGTCTATTCCGCTCAAGGGTGGGGCGGGAGGGCCCCTGCGGGCTAAGTTCCGGGGCATGACCACCTCGCAGCCCGCGGATCCCGGCCGGCCGGACCCGGCGTACCTCACCTTCTGGCGGGAACGGCACCTGTGCACGCTGACCACCCTCCGCCCGGACGGCACGCCGCACGTGGTGCCGGTCGGAGTGACATACGACCCCGATGCCCGGCTTGCTCGGGTCATCACCCGGAAGACGAGCAGGAAGGTGCGCAATGTGCTGGCGGCCGGCCCCGAGGGGGCGCCGGTGGCGGTCTGCCAGGTGGACGGCGGGCGCTGGGCCACGCTGGAGGGACGCGCGTTCGTACGCACGGACCGACAGCGGGTGGCGGAGGCGGAGCGCCGCTACGCCGAGCGCTACGGGCGGACGCCGGCGCCCACCCCGGAGCGGGTCGTCATCGAGATCGCCCTCACACGGGCGATGGGCCGGGGCTGAGGAGCCGCAGCTCTCTCACCGTCTTCTCAAGGTCTGTTTCCGGCCACTGCGCGGGGCCCGCCTGCCCGGCACTCATAGCGGGACATCTGACTGTATAACCCCATGATCGACAGCGGCGTCACCGTGTTCAGGTCACGGTGACGCCGCTGCGGGGGGAAGCGCCTGAGCGATCTATTACGACGGGGGAATCGCGTCAGGCACTGCGGGGGGTGGCGGAGAAGGTCCTTGGGGCGGGGATGCCCGCATCCACCTGCTGGGTGTCCCGCTGGTCGAGGTTCACAAAGATCATTCCGTACCGGATGGCACACCGCACGGGCTGCGGCGCACCCCGCGGCCGGCGCAGGCACCGGTAGGCCCGTACGTCTCCGTCCTCGTCCCGCGTGACGACGACCGGCTCACCGAACACGGTCACCATCAACGAGTCACCGCTGTGGGGGATGGCGGTGACCAGGTCGATGAAGTGCCAGCCGGAGCGGTAGGCGGTGGCCATCTCTCTGCGGAAGGAACGGTCGTCGGGTGGTGTGGTCACGTCAGCTCCACGCAGTGTCTGCCGGGTGAAGATCCGCAGTATCGCCGTCGGTCGAACCGACTGCCCCGCTCGACCAAGCGGTGTCCTGCTGCACCCCACTCTCCGCTCCGGAGAGGCCACTCAGCGAACCGACGGCCACAACGGCGGAGAAGGCGGCAACAAGCACCCAGCGAAGCATTCTCTTACGCATAGTCAGCTTCGTCCTCACTTGAAGGTCCCCTCTTCCCCCGTCCTGTAAGACGATGGCTCATTCGGGCACGTCATGGCCACACGATCGGTGCATCATGTTCCTGCATGTTCAGGACCCTGGGGGGTGGAGATTTGCCAACAAATCGGACCAAAGCGACACATCCCCATGCCATGACGGAGTTGTGCCCGGAAGGACGTCGTCTCTACTCGAACGCCCTCCGCACAGGACGTATCGCCCGGGCGGACGCGGAACCCGCCCCGTGCCTGATGGAGTTCGCCCTGCTCCGTCCCGATCCTGACGACCCGAACTGGCTGCGACCGGTTCCGCCATCGGTGGTACTGGCCCAACGCCTGGACCCGATCGAGCGCGAGATCGCCGAACGCAGGCGGCTGTCCATCCAGTTGGCGGACGCCTTTGAACCGTTCCTGGGCCTCGGCGCGCCGGTAACGGAGTCCATCCACTCGATCACCGTGCTGGAGGGGCTCGACCGTATCAACGAGGCGCTCGACCTGGCGACCGCCCAGTGCCAGAACGAGGTGCTCGCAGTCCAGCCGAGCCACCGCCACCCGGAACGTCGGCTCATGGAGGCGCTGGAGCGTGACAGGCCCCTGATCGAGCGTGGGGTGCGGATCCGCACGCTTTACCAGCACACGGCCAGGTACAGCCCCGAACGGATCGCCTGGGTCGAACAGTTCACCGACGGCAAGGTGGAGTACCGCACCATCGACGAACTGGTCGAACGCCTGATCATATGCGATGAGACCGTGGCCTTCATCCCGGTGCGCGAAGACCGTCAAGTCGCCCTGGAACTCCGTCACCCCGGTCTGGTCCGCTACCTGATCAAGGTGTTCGAGTTCATGTGGGGCAGGGCCGTGCCCCTGAGCGCCGGCGCGCCCTACGAGACCGCCCCCGACGGCATCACCGACATCCAGCACTCCATCGCCAAGCTGCTCGTCGAAGGCCACGTCGACGAGGCGATCGCCCGCCGCCTCGGTATGAACGTCCGCACGTGCCGGGCCCACATAGCCAAGCTGGCCTCTGCCCTGGGCAGCGGCAGCCGTGCCCAACTCGGTTATCTGATCGCGCAGTCGGGGATCCTCGAACACGGAGGAGACGGCAAGTGAACTCGGCGCCGCACGCCGAGCACGGGGTGGAGGAGCTGTGCGCCGCGGCTGCCCGGCTCTACGAACGGGCCCTCCGCGAGGGCTCGGTGCCGGCCCAGGAGGCCCAGGCGGCCCCCTGTCTGATCGACCTGGACCTGCTGCATCCCGCCCTCGACGACGTGACAAGGCTGGAGCCGACCGCCCCTCTGGTGGCCCTCCACCGCTACCTGCGCGAGTCCGGCGAACGCATCGCCGAGGCCCGGCGGCGCGAGGAAGAGGTCGCCGGCATGTTCCAGGCCCTGTCGCGCATCGGCGCCTCCCCCACACCTGAGGACGGCACCCCCACCATCAAGATCCTCAGCGGCACCAGGAGGATCAACCAGGCCATCACGGACGCCATGGCCCAGAGCACCCACGAAGTGCTCACCGTCCAGCCCCGAGCGGGCCTCACCGGCCCCCGAGGCGATCACGCCGACGCGCTGGCCTACGAACGCGACCAGGAAGTACTGGACCGCGGCGTACGCGTCCGCACGCTCTACCAGGAGACGATGCGCCACCTCCCCGCTGTCATCTCCCGCCAGGACATGAGGGGAGACCTCGAGGCCCGCGCGCTGACCGAGGTGCCCGGCCGGCTCATCATCGTCGACCGTGCGGTCGCCTTCCTGCCCGCCGACGAGGACGGCTCGCTCGCGGCCGAGATACGCAATCCGGCGATCGTCGGCTACCTCGCCACCGCCTTCGACCGCTTCTGGCGCCTGGCGAAGCCGATGTTCCCCCAGCGCACCCCCCAGGCGGGGCCCGACGGGCTCACTCCCCGGCAGCGCGCCATCGCCGAACTCCTCATCGAGGGCCACACCGACACCGCCATCGCCGAACGACTGGGCTTGAACGTCCGCACCGCCCGCGTCCACATCGCCAGACTCGCCGCCACCCTCGGCAGCCAGAGCAGAGCCCAGCTCGGCTACCTCATCGGGCGGTCGGGGATTCTTGATCGGGGACGGTGAGGCTCGGGGGGTGGGGGCGGTCGAGGCCGGCCTGGGCTATGCGGACGCCCAGCTGGGTGCGGCTGGCCGCGCCCAGGGTCTCCGAGAGGCGGGCGATGTGCGCCCGGCAGGTGCGGACGCTGATGCCCAGGCGCTCGGCGATGACCGCGTCCTGGTGGCCCTCCGCAAGCAGCGCCGCGATGGACCGCTCCCGGTGCGAGATGCCCTCGATGCCGGTGTCGGGGAGCGGCGCGGTGAGGGGGATGGCCAGGCGCCAGAAGCGGTCGAAGACGGTCACCAGGTAGTCGACCAGTGCGGGGTGGCGCAGCTCCAGGGCCATGGTGCGTTCGGCGTTGGCGGGGATGAAGGCGACCGTGCGGTCGAAGAGGATCAGGCGGTCGGTCACCTCGTCCAGGGTGCGGGCCTCCACCGCGTCGCCCATCAACTCCAGGTAGGAGAGCAGCCCGTGGCCGTGCCGGGCCACATGGGTGTACAGGTCCCGCATCCGCACCCCGCGCCGGCGCAGGGCCATCGCCCGGTGCAGGCCCTCGGAGAGTTCCGCCTCGCGCCGGATGCCGCCGGGCTGGACGGTCAGCACCTCCGTGGTGCACGCCTGGGTCGCCTCGTCCATCGCCGCCTGGATGCGGGCGAGTCCGTCCAGGACGCGGATGGCGGGGCCCTCCGCCGCCGGTGCGGGCTGCACCTGGCGGCCCAGGCCCGCGTACCACTCGAAGGCCTCCACCGCGGAGCCCACCCGGCGCCGGCTGGTGCTGATCTCCTCGTAGACCCCGCGCAGCAGCCGGGTCATGACCTCCTGGGGCGAGGTCGGCACCAGCCAGTCCATGTCGTCGGGGTCGGGGTGCAGCAGGGCGAGTTCGAGGAGGCAGGGGACCGGTTCGGCGTCCCGGCGGTGCACGCGCCCGCGCCGTACGGCCCGGGAGTACACGCGGTCCCCGGCCTCGCACAGTCGGTCAGCACCGTGTGGATGCTCGTCCGTCCCGTGCCCGGCCATCGCCCGTTCCACCCCCGGTTGCAGCGTCTTTCCGCAGCGCAACTATGCGCGGACGGAACGTGCCGCGCAACACGCCTCGACCGCGGAATTGCCCCCTTTGATGGCCCGGATTCCGCTCTGTGCACTCCCCCGGGATGACCCGTTGCAACAAGATGAGGGTGGTGTCGGTGCGGGCGGAGATGGGATTGTCTCGAACACGGGGGTCTCACGGGGGAACACGGGGGATCCACGGGGGAACACGGGGGACTCACGGGGGAGTCCGGCCTGGGCTGCCGCCGACGCGGCCCTGGCCGCCCAGGCATGACCGGGCTTGACGGGGAAGGCAGGCACCACTGTGACCAGGTGGGATGTCAGCGAGAAGTCGGACAGCGGGACCGGTTCCACGCCTCACCACGAGGCGGAGGGCGGCGCGGGGAGCAGGAGCGGTGCTTCCGTGCGCTGCCCGTTGACGGAGCGCGAGCGGCAGTGGCTCAGGCTGCTGGGCGAGGACTGCCCGCCCGCTTCCCCCTGAACGCGCGGCCCCGGCCGCCGTCCCCCCTGGCCGGGGCCGTGCTCACCACGGCTGTCACGTCGAGCGCCCCGCTCTCACACCAGGCGGACCCGGGCGCTCGGCCGGCCCGCGCTCACCTCATGCAGGACCGCGCTCACTTCAGGCGACCCCCTGCTCACGCGGGCCCGCGCTCACTTCAGGTCGATCGCCTCGCACTCCGCCTTGTACTTGGCGGTGCAGATGTCCGACACCTCGTAGATCTCGTCGGCGATGACCGTGTCCTTGATGTTGTCCTTGGTCAGCGCGACGACCGGCACCAGCTGGGCCCGGATGTTCTTGTGGGTGGGGCTGTCCACCCGGTCGCGGGTCAGCGCGTCGAACTGGATGTCCTTGCCCTGGATCTTCGCCACGGCCATCTCCGCGGCGGACTCGGCCTCCTGCGGGTAGGACTTGTACACGCTCATGTACTGGTCACCGGTGAGGATCCGCTGCACCGCGGCCAGCTCCGCGTCCTGGCCGGTGATGGGCGGCAGGTCGGTGACGCCGGCGGCCTGGAGGGCCTTGACGATGCCGCCCGCCATGCCGTCGTTGGCGGAGTAGACGGCGGCGATGTTCTCCGCGCCGATCTCGTTGATCGCCCGGGTCATGTTGGCCTGGGCGTTCTCCGGCTTCCAGTCCTTGGTGTCGAAGGACGCGGCGATGGTCACCTTGCCCTTGATCTCCGACAGCGCGCCCGCCTTGAACTGCTTGGCGTTGGGGTCGGTGGGCGACCCGTTCATCATGACGATCTTGTCGGTGCCCTTGGCGTCCCCGAGGGCCTCCAGCAGCGACCGTCCCTGGACCTGGCCGACGAGCTCGTTGTCGAAGGAGATGTACGCGTCGATCGGGCCCTCGGCGAGCCGGTCGTAGGCGATGACCGGGATGCCGGCCTCCTTGGCCTTCTTCACGTCGTCGGCGATGCCGTGCGAGTCGACCGCGTCCAGCACGATGACGTCGAGCCGGTCGTCGATCATCTGCTGCAGCTGGCTCTCCTGCTTGGCCGCGTCCGCGTCCGCGTTGGCGTAGACGACCTGGCCCTCGCCGCCGGTGAGGGAGTCCACCTTGCGCTTGAAGATGGGGTAGTCGAACTGCTCGTAGCGCGTGTTGGCCTTCTCCGGCAGCAGCAGGCCGATCTTCACGTCGTTGCCCTTGGTGGGGCTGGCGTCGTCGCTGCTTCCCGTCGCGTCGAGCACGCCGCAGCCGGCGAGCATCACGGACATGGAGGTGGCGGCCACGGATATGGCGATACGACGACGCATGCGAAGGTCCACTTCAGTACGAAATTCGGGACGTGGGCACAGCAGTGCGACCCATGTGACTGAAAAGCCAATCTTCACCCGCCATCGGCGTCAAGAGGAACCACTTAACGAAGTGGATACGACACGCTCCGCTGATCTCGTGAGGGCCCCGGGGAGGAATCGCGGGGCAGCCGCGAACACCTGTACATACGCCGGTCATTGATGTGTGCGCGCTCCCACGGGCACGCGACGGGGCCCGGAGGCCGATGGCGGCCTCCGGGCCCCGAAGCGGAACCCCGGAAGGTGTCAGTCCGGCTGCTGCTGCCGCTTGGGCCGCCAGACCACCAGCGCGCTGGTCTGCTGCACCTGCTGGTACGGGACCAGATCGCGGCGGTAGGAGGCGTGGACGGCCGCCTCGCGCTGGCGCATCGCCGCCGCCGCGCCGTCCAGCGCGTCCTCCAGTTCCGCGATCCGCGCCTGAAGTTCGGCGACCTGGTTCTCCAGTTCGATGATGCGCTTGATTCCGGCCAGGTTGATGCCCTCGTCCTGCGACAACTGCTGCACCTGGCGGAGCAGTTCGATGTCGCGGGCCGAGTAGCGGCGGCCCCGCCCCGGGGTACGGTCCGGCGAGACCAGCCCCAGACGGTCGTACTGCCGCAGGGTCTGCGGGTGCAGGCCGGAGAGCTGGGCCGCCACCGAGATGACGTAGACCGGGGTGTCCTCGGTCAGTTCATACGGATTCCGTCGACGGCCGTCCATCTCAATCAAGCTCCCTTCGCGGCCTGGAACAGCTCCGCCCGCGGGTCCTCACCCGCGGTTGCCTCGCGATACGCCTCCAGCGCCTCACGAGCCTTCCCCGACAGGTTCTTGGGAACACTCACCTCGACGGTGACCAGCAGATCACCACGGGTGCCGTCCTTGCGTACCGCGCCCTTGCCCCGGGCGCGCATGGTGCGTCCGTTGGGCGTGCCCGGCGGCAGCTTCAGCGTGACCGGCGGCCCGCCCAGCGTGGGCACCCGCACCTCGCCGCCGAGCGCGGCCTCGTCGAACGTCACCGGAACGGTGACGGTGAGGTTGTCGCCCTTGCGGCCGAACACCGGGTGCTTGCCGACGTGCACGACCACATACAGGTCGCCCGCCGGACCGCCGCGCTCGCCCGGTGCGCCCTTGCCGCGCAGCCGGATCCGCTGGCCGTCGCTGACGCCCGCGGGGATGCGCACCTGCATCGTCCGCGAGGACTTGGCCCGGCCGCTGCCCTTGCAGACGTCGCAAGGGGTCTCGGCGATCAGACCGCGCCCCTTGCAGTCCGGGCAGGGGTCGGTGAGGGAGAAGCCGCCGCCGCTGCCCCGCGCGACCTGCCCGGTGCCGACGCAGGTCGGGCACACGCGCGGTGTGCCGTTCTTGTCGCCGGTGCCCGAACAGGCCTTGCAGGGCGCCTGGGAGGACATCCTGAGCGGGACGGTCGCCCCCTCGATCGCCTCGGTGAAACTGAGCGTGACCTCGGACTCGATGTCCTGGCCACGCCGCGGCTGCGTCCGCGTGCCCGCGCCGCCGCCGCGGCCGAAAAGGCCCCCGAAGACGTCACCGAGACCGCCGCCGAAGCCTCCGCCCTGCCCGGCCGGACCGCCGAACAGGTCGCTGAGGTCGAAGTTGAACGTGCCGCCGCCGGCGCCCGGCCCCGGGCGGAAGCCGCCGTTGCCGAACAGTGCGCGGGCCTCGTCGTACTCCTTGCGCTTCTTGGGGTCGCCGAGGACGTCGTGCGCCTCGGAGATCTCCTTGAACCGCTCCTCGGCCTTGGCGTTGCCCTTGTTGGCGTCCGGGTGGTACTCGCGGGCGAGCTTCCGGTACGCCTTCTTGATCTCGGCCTCGGTGGCGTCCTTGGGGACGCCGAGGACCTTGTAGTAGTCCTTCTCGATGAAGTCCTTGGTACTCATCCCCGACGTCCCTCCTTCCCGTTGTCCGTGATTGGGTCAGCCCTCCTCCGGGCCACCGTTCTCCTTGTCGTCCGCCTGGTCCGCGGCACCGGCGTTCTCGGCGCTCTCGGCCTTCTTGTCGGCCTTGACCGTCTGCGCGCCCGGCTGCGGTTCGGCGACGGCCACCCGCGCGGGGCGGATGGTGCGTTCGCCGATGCGATACCCCGGCTGGAGGATCGCGACGCAGGTCGTCTCGGTGACGTCCGGGGCGTAGGAGTGCATCAGGGCCTCGTGGATCGTCGGGTCGAAGGGCTCGCCCTCCTTGCCGAACTGCTGCAGGCCCATCTTCGCCACGGTCGTCTCCAGCGACTCGGCGACCGACTTGAAGCCGCCGACCAGCTCACCGTGCTCCCGCGCCCGGCCGATGTCGTCGAGCACGGGAAGGAGTTCGGTCAGCAGGTTCGCGACCGCCATCTCCTTGACCGCGACCCGGTCGCGCTCGACCCGGCGGCGGTAGTTCTGGAACTCGGCCTGGAGCCGCTGCAGGTCCGCGGTGCGCTCGTTGAGCGCGGTGCGCACCTGGTCCAGCTGGGCCACCAGGGCCGCGTTCTGGCCCGTGTCCCCGGCCGGGGCCGCCGCCTCCTCCTCCGCGGAGGGGGTGGGGGCGGCCTGCGGCTCGGCGTCCTCGGAAGCGGCGCCGGAGGGGACGTCGGGCTGCGGCTGCTGCGGCTGCTGGGGCTGCTGCTGCTCGTCGAAGCCCGGGTTCTCCTCCGTCACGCGGCACCGTCCTTCCGGTCGTCGTCGACGATCTCGGCG
>NZ_BAAAIZ010000096.1:0-4400 GCF_039526425.1 Streptomyces thermospinosisporus | reverse complement strand
TGGTCTCACCGGCACCGGCCGAGGCGCCGCCCGCCGCCTGCGCGGCCTGGGCGTCGGCGTACATGGCCTGGCCCAGCTTCTGGGAGACGGCCGCGACCTTCTCGGTGGCGGTGCGGATCTCGGCGGTGTCGTCGCCCTTGAGCTTCTCCTTCAGCTCGGCGACGGCCGCCTCGACCTCGGTCTTGATCTCGCCGGGGACCTTGTCCTGGTTGTCGGCCAGGAACTTCTCGGTCTGGTAGACCAGCTGCTCGCCCTGGTTGCGGGTCTCGGCGGCCTCGCGGCGCTTGTGGTCCTCCTCCGCGTAGCGCTCGGCCTCCTCGCGCATGCGGTCGACCTCTTCCTTCGGGAGCGAGGAGCCGCCGGTGACGGTCATCTTCTGCTCCTTGCCGGTGCCGAGGTCCTTCGCCGTGACGTGCATGATGCCGTTGGCGTCGATGTCGAAGGAGACCTCGATCTGCGGGACGCCGCGCGGCGCCGGCGGCAGGCCGGTCAGCTCGAACATGCCGAGCTTCTTGTTGTACGCCGCGATCTCGCGCTCGCCCTGGTAGACCTGGATCTGCACCGACGGCTGGTTGTCCTCGGCCGTCGTGAAGATCTCGGAGCGCTTGGTCGGGATCGTGGTGTTGCGCTCGATCAGCTTGGTCATGATGCCGCCCTTGGTCTCGATACCGAGGGACAGCGGGGTGACGTCAAGGAGCAGGACGTCCTTGACCTCGCCCTTGAGGACACCGGCCTGGAGCGCGGCGCCGATGGAGACGACCTCGTCCGGGTTGACGCCCTTGTTGGCCTCCTTGCCGCCGGTCAGCTCCTTGACCAGGTCGGCGACGGCGGGCATACGGGTCGAGCCACCGACCAGGACGACGTGGTCGATCTCGCTGACGGAGATGCCGGCGTCCTTGATCACGTTGTTGAACGGGGTCTTGCAGCGCTCGAGCAGGTCCGCGGTCAGCTGCTGGAACTGGGCACGGGTGAGCTTCTCGTCGAGGTGCAGCGGGCCCTCGGCCGAGGCGGTGATGTAGGGGAGGTTGATCGAGGTCTCGGTGGACGAGGACAGCTCGATCTTCGCCTTCTCGGCGGCCTCGCGCAGACGCTGCAGCGCCATCTTGTCCTTGGACAGGTCCACACCGTGACCCGACTGGAACTGCTTGACCAGGTAGTCGACGATGCGCTGGTCCCAGTCGTCACCACCGAGGTGGTTGTCACCGTTGGTGGCCTTCACCTCGACGACACCGTCGCCGATCTCCAGCAGGGAGACGTCGAAGGTACCGCCACCGAGGTCGAAGACGAGGATGGTCTGGTCGTCCTTGTCGAGGCCGTAGGCCAGTGCGGCGGCCGTCGGCTCGTTGACGATGCGCAGCACGTTCAGGCCGGCGATCTCACCGGCCTCCTTGGTCGCCTGGCGCTCGGCGTCGTTGAAGTACGCCGGGACGGTGATGACCGCGTCGGTCACCTTCTCGCCCAGGTACGCCTCGGCGTCCCGCTTCAGCTTCTGCAGCACGAAGGCGCTGATCTGCTGCGGGTTGAAGTCCTTGCCGTCCAGGTTGATCTTCCAGTCGGTGCCCATGTGGCGCTTGACCGACCGGATGGTCCTGTCGACGTTGGTCACGGCCTGGCGCTTGGCCACCTCACCGACCAGCACCTCACCGTTCTTGGCGAAGGCGACGACGGAAGGCGTGGTCCTGGCGCCCTCGGCGTTGGTGATGACGGTGGGCTCGCCGCCCTCCAGAACGCTGACGACGGAGTTAGTCGTGCCCAGGTCGATGCCGACCGCACGTGCCATTTCGATTCCTCCAGCTGACTTGAGTGGAACGGACTCAAGCATGCATGAGACCGGGAGGCCGGGTCAACAGACCTGAGTCGCTCCGACTCAACTCTTATCTGTTCATTACACGCAACGAGCCTCTGACCTGGGAGGATGCGGCCGGAGATCGGCTATGGGCTCCGAAAATGAAGTTGACGCGCAAGGCGCCGGGCCCGTGCGGGCGGCTCCTCGGACGACCGGCTGCGCGGCACGCCGGGTGCCCGGCGCAGGCGCCCGCGGGGCGGGTCGGCGACCGGCCCGACCGAGCGGGGACGGGGAGCGGTGGCGGTGACCGGGGGTCGCCCCGGCTGCCCGGGCCGCCCGGGCCGCCCCGCCTGGGACCGGTCGCGGGGACCGGCTCCCTCCACGGCTCCGGATCCGGCTGCAGGCCCGGATCCGGCTGCGGGTCGGGCTGCGGGTCCGGCCGCGGTACGGCCATAGGACCCCTTCACAGCCCTCCCGGCCGCCCCGGCCGGCGTTCTCACCGTCGCCGTTGCCGTCGCCGTTGCCGTTGCCGTTGCCCGTGACGTCGCCGTCCCGGCGTGCGTCCGTAGCGTCGCCCTCACCGTCGTCCGGGCCGATTCCGGCGCCGACGTGGACACCGGAACCCGCACCAGTGCGAGGACCACCACCACGGTAACCGCCGCCACCCAGCGCACGCCTCCCTGGGAGGCATGGCCCGCGTGGGTGAGCACCGCGACCGTGACACCGGCGAGCGCGCCGGCGCCCAGCAGTACGGTAGCGGCGCGCGGGGCGAGCCCGAGGCGCCGCAGACGGTGGGCGAGATGGTCCGGGCGGCCGCGCGGCAGGGGCCTGCGGGCCAGGCAGCGCGACAGCACCACCAGGACGGCGTCCGCGCACACCACCGCGGTCAGCGCGAACAGCACCCAGGCACTCGCGCCCAGCCCGTGCCCGGCGCGCACGAACACCGCCGCCGAGGCGAGCAGGAACCCGGCGAACAGCGCCCCGCCCGCACCCAGCGCGACCCGCGCCGGATGCCAGTTGTGCATGAGGAAGCCGGTGAGCGCCGCGGCCAGCACGCTCAGCAGCACCGCGACCCCGTCCATCAGCTCCACGGCCGCGCACGCCGCCACCCCGAACGCGGTCACCACCGCCACGCCCCCGGCCAGCCCGTCGGCGTGGTCGAGCCCCCGGAAGGCCACGGTGACGCAGGCGATCCACGCCGCGGCCAGCAGCCCGGCCCAGGGCCCGGTCTCCGCGTAGGGAACGACGACCAGCGCGGCCGGCGCCGTACCGGCGAGCGGCACCCACCAGCGCAGCCGGCAGTGGTCCACGAGCAGTCCGAGCGCGCCGACCCAGACCCCGGCCACCAGCATCCGTCCGGCCCCGCTGCCGAGCGGTGCGACCTCCGTCCAGTCGCCGACGCCGGCGACCAGGGCGGTGACCAGCAGGATGCCGATTCCCCCGGACAGCGGAACCGCCCGCTGCCGCCGCCGGTCCACGGCGCCGAGGCGCAGGGCGGGGCCGCGCAGCGCCGCCGCGAGCAGGGCGGAGAGCAGCAGGGCGGTGATGGCGACGACGATCCCGTAGAGCACGGATATAAGTTAGGGGCGTATGTACAGATTTGGCGTGAATAACACGATCGGAAGCGAGGTGCCATCACGGACACCCCGTTCGGCGCTGCCGCCCGTCCCCCGTCCGGCGCAATAGCCCCTCTCAGAGGCACACCGCCGGCTGTGCCGCCGGGGGTCGCGGAGCCGTGCCGCCGGGCGCCGTGTCAGGCGACCCTCAGCGACTCAGATCACCCCGCACCCGGCTACAGTGCGGCCGAGGATCGGGGTAATCTCGAACGGACTGCATAAGTTACCGCTTAGTAATACCGCCCCTTCGCAACCCTCGCAGGCCCGAGGAGCCCCCCATGCAACTCGCCGCGATCATCGTGTCGCTGGTCCTGATCGTGGTCGGCGTGGCACTGTTCGGCCGCGCCGTCCTGCAGATCGTCAACCACATGCGGATGGGCCAGCCGATTCCGGCCGGAACCCGCACCGACCAGCCCGCGCAGCGCACCCTCACCGTGGCACGTGAGTTCCTCGGCCACACCCGGATGAACCGCTGGGGCATCGTCGGCGTCGCGCACTGGTTCGTGGCGGTGGGCTTCTTCACCCTGCTGCTGACGATCGTCAACGCGATCGGTCAGCTCTTCCAGGCCGACTGGATCCTGCCGGTCCTCGGCGACTGGGCCCCGTACAACGTCTTCGTCGAGTTCATCGGCACCATGACCGTGCTCGGCATCCTCACCCTGATCGTCATCCGGCAGCTGAGCCACCCGCGCAAGCCGGGCCGCAAGTCCCGCTTCGCCGGCTCCAGCTTCGGCCAGGCGTACTTCGTCGAGGGCGTCATCCTGATCGTCGGCGTCTGCATCTTCATGCTGCACGCCCTCGAGGGCGCCCTGCACCACGTCGACGGCTACGAGGCCTCCTTCTTCATCTCGTACCCGGTCGCCGCCGCCCTGCAGGACCTGGACGTCCCCACGCTGCAGAACCTGGTCTACTTCTTCGCCGGCCTGAAGATCGCGACCTCCTTCATCTGGATGATCACGGTCGCGCTGAAGCAGGACATGGGCGTGGCCTGGCACCGC